>JAZRCC010000060.1:0-6712 GCA_045635405.1 Alistipes sp. | reverse complement strand
AGGCAACACCTTCAACGCTGCTGTGCGGGCTGCAATTCGCTCCAAGTCGCCTACGTTTGCGAGTTGCTGGGCCAATGCACTTCGCAAATCGGTATCGTTGATAATCGCCTCTACAATATCGTGTCGTCGCGATATGCGGGCAATATCCATCAGCGGCAAGGCTATCCAACGCTTCAACATACGTCCGCCCATCGAGGTTATCGTGCGGTCGATGGTCTTGACAAAAGAGCCCTCGGGCGAGCCATTGGCGGCAAACAGTTCGAGGTTACGAATTGTAAATTTATCAATCCATACATACTTATCGTTATCGATACGCGATATCGACGAGATGTGTGCAATATTCTTGTGCTCCGTAAACTCTATATAATATAGTATGGCTCCTGCGGCTGCTATGGCGTTGTGCATCGACTCTACGCCAAAGCCTTTGAGATTTTGCACACCGAACTGTTGGGTCAGTTTCTCGACATTGATATCATACGAGAATACCCACTCCTCCAAGCGATAGGTGTATCGTTTGTTGCCAAATGCAGCCTCGAAGCGTTGTTCGTAGCCACGCTGATATATCACCTCCTTCGGGGCAAAGCTCGCAAGCAGTTTATCGACATAGAGTTCGTCGCCCTCGGCAACATAAAACTCGCCTGTCGAGAGATCCAAGAAGGCTACACCTATCGAATCGCGACCAAAATAGACTGATGCAAGATAGACATTGTTCTTGTGGTCGAGCATATTGTCGTTCATCACCACTCCCGGCGTAACCAACTCTACCACACCTCGTTTGACCAGACCCTTGACAAGTTTCGGATCCTCCAACTGCTCACAGATAGCGACACGCTTGCCCGCACGCACCAACTTCGGAAGATAGGCATCGACAGCGTGGTGCGGAAAACCAGCCAGCTCGACAAACGATGCTGCACCATTGGCTCGGCGTGTGAGTGTTATGCCGAGAATGGAGCTCGCCTCGATAGCATCGTCGCCAAAGGTTTCATAAAAGTCGCCAACCCGAAACAACAATATTGCATCGGGATGCACCGCCTTGATGGCATAGTACTGCTTCATCAGCGGAGTCTCTACGTGTCGTTTTTCTGCTGCCAAAACTATATAAATTTGTTACAAATATACAAAAACAAATTGGAATTCACTGCCGATGAAGATATTTTTTATACGCAACCACCCCAACCACTCTATTGTAATATTGAGAATAAATTTTTAACTTTGCGTGTCTTTACGACGACATAGTGAAGGATAGTGTTTTTTGCTGTTCCGAGTAGTAAAATTTGGCGATTTTAGAATACGAGACAAGCAAAACAGACTCATTCCGTGTATGGTCCATTCTTTGAGGCTATATATCGGTGTGGAGTTTTGTTTATTCGTATTCGGGCCACGCCAAATGCCTACTACCAGATAAGCAAAATGGACTCCACACTTTCCTTTTAATTATAGGTTAAAAACTACTTGCATACGGGGGTCAGATGCAATAATTGTACAGATGTTTCACGTAGGTAATTTCATCAAAGAGGAGCTTGCTCGTCAGCATAAAAGCCCAAGTTGGCTCGCAGAGGTCATAAACTGCGAACGCCCCAATATCTACAATATTTTCAACCGCCAGAGTATGGATAGCGACCTGATTGCCCGCATATCCATCGCTTTGAATATCAACATATTCGAGATTTTGGCAAGGTCGATTACCAACAAGTTATCCACCAGCGACTCGCCCAAGTAAGCAGGCTACTCTGCCGCTACAAATCGCTCGTCGAAATTGACAAAATAGACCCTATCGGTTGCTCGTGTTATGGCGGTATAGAGCCAACGCATCATATCGCGTGACATCGGCTCATCGCCAAACAGAAAACGGTCGATAAACACCGCACGCCACTGTCCGCCCTGTGCCTTGTGACAGGTAACTGCATAGGAGAACTTCACCTGCAAAGCGTTGTAGTATGGATTTTCGCGAATCTCCTGAAAACGCTTGCGACGGCTACGAATATCCGTATAATCCTTCTCCACCTCGTAGAATAGTCGCTGACTCTCTTCGTAGGTGAGCGATGGCGACTCCGAGGCGATGGTATCCAGCAACACCTTGCACTCTATCTCTGTATCGTCATAATCGGCAAATTGGAGTTGTGCCGTAGCAAAACGAAATCCATAGAAATCCTCAAATCGGCGAATACGTTTCAGTCGGGCAATATCGCCATTAGCAATAAAACTCATCGGGCAATCTTCGATACGCTCCGTATAGTGGTAGTTGTTCTTTACGACCATCAGCATATCGCCGCTCTCAATCTCCTCCTCGGCAAACAGAATATTGCGGCGTATGCCCTCGTTGTAACGATTTGCCCGCTTATTCGAGCGGGTGATAACTATCGTCTCGTCCTGACCATATTTGTCGTAGCAATCTTGCAGAGCCTCCAACAACTCGCCACCCTGAATCGAGCGAACATCATCAAACGACAAATCGAGACGGGGAATCTCGTTCAATCCGCTCTCCAACATACAACGTACAAGCGTGGCGTTGAACAATATGCCCGACGTCTGCTCCTGACGCACCACCTCGTCCATCGAGTGATAGACCACCGTTCCGTAAGCCGACATCTCGGCTGGCGACAGTGCCGGACTGTAATCATCACCCACAGGTGGCAACTGTGCCGCATCGCCCACAAGCAACAATCGGCAACGTCGTCCGCTCTGCACATACTGCACCAAATCGTCCAATAGCGAGCCACTACCGAAGAGCTGCTTATCGTCCGACGAGTGCATCGACAACATCGACGCCTCATCGACAATGAAGAGTGCATCCTGTTCGCGATTGAGATTCAGCGAGAATTTCGATTCGTAGGCTGCATTGGTCTGCTCTCGGTATATCCGCTTATGAATAGTCAGAGCCTTTTCACCCGAATAACGCGACAACACCTTCGCTGCACGGCCCGTCGGAGCCAACAAAATCGTGCGCTGCCCCAACGCTTTCAGAGCCGCAACCAAAGCCGCTATAAGCGTAGTTTTGCCCGTACCGGCATATCCATTCAGCACAAATATCTTCGAAAAATCATCATCGGCAAGATAATCGGATAGTGCCTCGATAATTTTTTTTTGACTATTAGTTGGTTGAACCGAGATTTTTGCGTAAATTTGGGACGCAATAACGGAGTTATTCATTTGCTTCGTTGTTAATTACGGTACAAACTTAATAATAAAATAACAAAATGGGAAAGAAATTACTTCAATTAGTTCTCGCTTTGGTAGTTGTTGCACTCGGTTATTACATCTACTATCTGATTGCAACCCCTATTCAATTCGAGCGTGACCAAAAGATTCGTGAGGCAGCCGTTATCGAGCGAATCAAAGACATTCGTACGGCAGAGCGTCAGTTCAAGAGCAAGTATCAGCACTTTACAGCCGACTTCGACTCGTTGATTAACTTCGTTTTGAACGAGACAATGGAGGGTGAGCGTAAGATTGTGGACGAGGACGACTCTGTTGCAATGGCTCGTTTGAAGAAGTTGCGTAAAAAGAACGTAGAGAAGTTTACCTACTCGGTTAAGGACTCGATGTTCAAGCACCTCTCGCCAGAGGCTGTTAAGAATCTTCGCTATATTCCATTTACCGGCAACAAGACCGAGTTCAAACTCTCTGCCGGCATCTTGACTACCGAGTCGAAGATTGTGATTCCTACCGTAGAGTGCCGTGCACCTTATATCGCATTCCTCGATACAGTTGCTTACCGTCAGGAGATTATCAACCTCGTGGACAACTGCATCAACGTCTTCAACAAGTATCCGGGCATCAAGTTCGGTTCGATGGAGAGCGGTAACAATGAGGCAGGTAACTGGGAGTAATCCATCAGTGCAGAATAAAATGGTGTCCATCCGTCTCGCTTCGGGTGGACACTCTTTTTCGGCAACAACGTTACAGAAGGATATCTGTAATGCCGACTGCGTGCGTGTCATCATCGACACACATCGCACAACACTCATCCCCGCAGAGCAATTCGACAAAGAGCGAGCTGCCGATTATCTTGCCATAAACGGACTTATGCCAACGGCGGACGAGGAGGTTGTGTGTAACTCTATCGCCAGCGATATTGTTGCAGTAATGGCGATAAATCGTACGGCGAAAACCGCTATCGAGAGCCACGTTAAAGGCTCGATTGAGTGGTACACCCCACTTCTCGACACATCGCACAACAATGAGGAGTGCTGCTGCGTAGAGATTGCATCGGCCACCT
Source organism: Alistipes sp. (assembly GCA_045635405.1). GTDB lineage: Bacteria > Bacteroidota > Bacteroidia > Bacteroidales > Rikenellaceae > Alistipes. The sequence continues at coordinate 2,493 of JAZRCC010000060.1, read as the reverse complement.
GTTACATCCGCATCTACAACACGAGCGGACTCTGGTTGGCAGAGGCTCTCAACATCTCGAGTGACGAAGAGTTGTTGTACTACGTAACGCAGATATGCGAAATCGGAGATATTGCCACCTCTATACCTATTTATATTAAAGGTGAGCGTAGCTGTGTAAAAGTCTTGAAACGATACTTCAAAAAAGTGATATGCGAATAATCAGCGGAAAATATCGTGGCCGACTCATCAACCCGCCACGCAATCTTCGTGCTCGTCCTACAACCGATTTTGCCAAGGAGAATCTCTTTAATGTGCTTACCAATCTGGTCGATTTCGAGGATTGCGACGTATTGGATCTGTTTGGCGGTACGGGATCGATAACCTATGAGTTTCTATCTCGCGGGGCAAACAGCGTGACGTGCGTAGAGATTAACGCTGTACACCACCGTTTCATATCGCAAACAATCCGCGAACTCGGAGCAACCAACGGCTATGCGGTCAAGGCCAATGCTTTTCTCTATTTGCGTAGTTGTCCGAAGCAGTTTGACCTTATTTTTTCAGATGCTCCATACGATTTAGAGGGCTTGGAGGGCATCGTGGAACTTGTTCTTAATGGCGACGTCTTGAAAAAAGATGGAATTTTTATCTTTGAGCACTCCGATAAGTACGACTTCTCAAACAACCCATATTTTTGGCAATTAAGGAGTTACGGAAGTGTGCAATTTTCCTTCTTCAAAAAGTAGCATTTTTTTTGCAAAAAAGTTTGCGAAAAGTTTGCAGAATGAAAAATTTGCTATATATTTGCACTCGCAATCAGCAATGGTGCGTTAGTTCAGCTGGTTAGAATACGTGCCTGTCACGCACGGGGTCAGGGGTTCGAGTCCCCTACGCACCGCAAAAAAGAACGACTTAAAAGTCGTTCTTTTTTTTATACCTATCTCACTTTGACATAAGTTGTCAAAACACCTCCATATCTTTGCATACGCAAATGCAGAACATCGGCCGAGCCTACTGCTCGAAACGGAAGCATAGCAGCTGTTGTATTGCGATATGTTAAACGAACAAAGATTTTAGGTATGCTGTTTTCGATTGTGATTTTTATCGGGTTAGTGCTTAACGTTTTCAATACTATTCTGGGCGGTAATGACGATTGGAGTAGATAGAGTATAACGTATTATCAAAAACGCGAGGATTATGGTAGAACAAATCATATTTGGCACTCTTGGGATTCTTATAGGTGGCGGTGGTTTAATAGCCTTTATTGTAGGACTTATTTGGCCGCCACGCATATCGCCCGAGGAGTTGGCTGCATTCAAGGAGAGACAACGCAAGAAGAAACGACACCTCGGCGGCCCAAAACTCAATTTTAACTACAACGTCGTTTACGGCAGTTGGTTTTGGTAGTAATACCATACCCTGAAATAGGGTACCCGCCGCAGAAAATCTGTTTGGTTAATTATTTTTATACCCAAAATCCAGATTTTTGCATATTTTCAGGCAAATCACCGTTTATAATAGTGCATATTCCAACTTAACCAAGATTTAAGTTGAAAAGCAATGGCGTATGAAGGAACTATATAGTTTCCTACATACGCCACCGTTGTCGTTGTTTTATCTTCTAGAAATCATACTCTTTTACCGTCACTCTATCATACTGATCCAAAATAGTCCTATACGCATCAACAGAGTTTGTAGGGACATACACTGTCATATCACGATCAATCTGATAAAAAAGAAATTTGAGATTATCTGGGGGTGTTGTTGGTTTACAATAAACAACTGACAAATCACGAGTTGTCCATACATCCTCTTCAAGATTTGTTACACTATAGCCAATTGTTAAACTAACCACAGATCTGGGCACATTACCAGTATATAATGTTTGTACTTTATCAGGAATTATGAGTTCGGTTATGCCTGTATCCCAAAGCACCAAAGATCCAATAGACTCTAAGTTTTCTGGTAGAGTGATGCTGGTAATACCCCAACAACCCACAAATGCTCCAGCCTCAATTGAGGTTACATTACTACCAATTATTACTCTTTTAAGGTCGAATAAGTAGCTAAACAAACGTTCCCTTATATATGTTACATTGTCAGGTATGTTTATCTCTTCTAATGATGTCATTTCGCTTGCTTCCCATGCTCCGACATCATTAACAAAATTATCAAACAGTCGGTCACCATTAGAGAACTGCAATGTCTTAATCTTATTTTTGCTATTATCATCGAATAATGAGAATCCACAAGGATTTGTCAGGCCCGAACTACCATAACACTCCTCGCTAAATGTCACAACATAACAACCGATATCATCTCTATAAGACTGAGTTGGCGCAGGATTTATATTATTTGTAACGGCATATGCCAATTCTGCCATCTCACCATCAGTTGTTGTATACCAGATCTCGTTTGCGGCAGGTTTGGCAATAGGAACAATCTCGCCACTATCGGGAGTGTCACCCGTAAAGTCCTCGGCATCGTTAATCTCGTATGAGATGCTCTTAATCTT
>JAZRCC010000059.1:0-2631 GCA_045635405.1 Alistipes sp. | reverse complement strand
AAGGCGGCTGGGAAACTAGTCGCCTTTCTTAATACCCTGAAAGCCCATAGCAAGACACCATCAAAAGGTTAGCAGACCTAACGATTTTCCGTGGTGTGCGGGCGCGACAAGTCGTTCGAACAGATTGCCGACCTCCCCCACTTCTACATTCTGGCCAACGGCATAGAGCACCCCATAGGTAAGAAACTCCCCTGGGGTCCGTGGAGTAGGGTTCGTGGTGTACTTCCAAGTAAAATAGAAGACCTTATCTTTTTTAGCAATAAATGTAGATTTTTTATTACTTTTGCAATGACATTTTTAATGTACAACCTTAACGCCTACTGAGAGGGAGGGTCGGGATCAAAATACTGAGAGCAAAAGATGCAGATATGTACAAACAGCTTTCGTTGCACTAAAAGGAAATAGATATCTGGCTAAGTAAATAAGATTAAGGTTATGAGAACAAACAACAAATTAACCGTCCTCCTGGCGGTGTGGGGCTTGCTGCTTGCGGCTTGTACTAATGACAAAATCACAGACAGAGTGCCCGACAAGCCGGCACACCCTATCATCATCTTGTACGAGAACGATGTCCATTGTGCGATTGATGGATACCCTATGCTCGTATCTCTTCGCAAAGAGTGCTCATCTCAAACCAATTATGTCTCAACAGTCTCTTGTGGCGATTTCGCAAGTGGAGGTCTTGTGGGCGCCATTTCAAAAGGTGAGCAAATCGTTGAGATTATGAATCATGTAGGCTATGATGTGGTTGCATTAGGTAATCACGAGTTAGATTACGGAGTGCCACAGATGTTACACCTCACCGAAGCGCTGAATGCTCAGGTTGTGTGTGCCAATCTCAAAAATGTCCAAACCAACGCACACCCCTATCCCTCCTATCATATCATCAGTTATGGCGAAGTGGATGTGGCATATATTGGCTTTACCACCACAACAAGCGGCACCGTTACAAGTCTTAGCGATGAGCAAGGCAACCCGCTTTATAGTTTTATGCGTAATGAATTCTACGAGAACGCTCAATCATTTATTGATGAGGCCCGTAAGAACGGAGCCGATTATGTCGTTGCTCTCGCTCATTTAGGCGATAGTGAAAAGCCCGGAGGACACCCTAATTCCATTGGGTTAATAAGCAATACAACCGGCTTAGATGCCGTGATAGATGGTCACGACCATCATATTATCAAAGAGATGTTTGTGAACAATAGAGATGGGAAACCAGTGCTAATCACCTCAGCGGGCACCAATTTCCAACACATCGGCAAGGTGGTTATCAACACCGATGGCTCTGTACAGTCTTCACTCATTGACATCTCAAACGGCGATATCAGTGCCGACAGCGACGCTCAACAATTCGTAGAGCAAATAAAGGAAACGGCAAGCAGTCAAGGCAATTTCGTCATCGGTCATAGCGAAGTGGATCTTACCATATATGATAGCGATGGGAAACGCATTGTTCGCACACAGGAAACCAACATCGGAGATTTCTGTACGGATGCACTCCGTCAATTTACAGATGCCAACATTGCGTTAGTGAATGGCGGTGGTATTCGTTCCGATATAATGCGTGGCGAGATCCTTTTTAACGATCTGTACGATGTTATGCCTTTTGGCGATATGATTGCAACAGGTACGCTCTCCGGTCAACAGTTGCTCGACGTGTTGGAGTTCTCCGTCTCAGCTTTGCCTGCAGAATCTGGAACATTTATGCAAGTCAGCGGTTTGTGCTTTGAGGTTAATCCCAACATCCCATCACCTGTGGTAAAGGACATCGAAACGGGAAATTTCACTCATATTGGAGATGGCGACCGCCGTGTCTGCAATGTCAGAGTCTTGGAAAAGCAGAGCGGTGAGTACAAGGCTGTAGAACTCTCTCACCAATACACGATAGCAACATTGGACTATCTTATTCTTGAACAGGGTGGCTCGGGAATAATGAATGGTGTAAACCCTGATTATAACTATTGGGGAGCAGACATAGAGATTCTACGCCATTATCTCGAATACAATTTAGGTAAAACCATAGGTTCGGAATATAGCAAGCCTCAAGGTCGTATAATTTATAGATAGTATTTAAGGACAATTGCCTTTAATCGGAATTAGGCTCATATCATCGCTTATTTAAGTTGTGTGGTTGGCAAGGACAAACAAAAAGGCGACTGGACAAACATCCAGTCGCCTTTCTTGATACACTGAAAGCCCAAAGCAGGACGTCATCAAAAAAGGTTATTGCACTAACCGATTTTTGGCTAAAATCGCTTATCAGACTAAACGATTTTCTTTTGAGGTAGGTGGACGCGAAACGAATAACATTCTTTTTCTCCTTTTCCACCTGCCACCCTCCGCCGAGGAACGATAATCAACAGTAGATTATAACATTAATGGCAGATACTCCGTACAATAACCCACGTACGCCAGTGTCCGCCATATGTATATATCGCATGTACTACGTTAATCGTTCAACATTAAACCTTAAACGTTACAAACTCCCCCTCACATAGAACCGCACATTCTTCGCGCCCATGGCGCGGAGTTTGCCAGCCTTGACCAGTTCCTTGAGCTTCTTTGTGGCGGTGTAGCGCGAGCATTCGCAGACAGACTCGAAGTTGCGACGTTGCATGAACTTGTGCTCTT
>JAZRCC010000058.1:0-7263 GCA_045635405.1 Alistipes sp. | reverse complement strand
GGCATACGTTGCCGATGCAGCCCACGTCGTGCGAATTGCTGCATCGCAACCGCTCCTGCGTCTCCACTCGTTCGAGCATCAGCAGCAGTCGAAGCAGGCCTTTGGCGAGAACTTCGTGAACATCGAGCGAGAGAGCAACCTCCTCGAACCACAACATACATTGGTCGAGCAGGTGGGCGACCGATTTGTGGTGGTAAATCCTATGCACACACCGCTGACAACTGCCGAGTTGGACTACGCAGCCGATTTGCCATACGAGCGAGTACCTCATCCACGATACGATAAGCGTGGCGAGATACCTGCGTGGCGAATGATTCAGCACTCGATTGCGGTGCATCGTGGCTGCTTTGGAGGCTGTTCGTTCTGCACCATAGCGGCACATCAGGGCAAGTTTATCACATCACGCAGCGAGGAGTCCATTCTGCGAGAGGTGCGACGAGTGGTGGCTATGCCGTCGTTCCGAGGCACAATCAGCGACATCGGTGGCCCGTCGGCAAATATGTATGGTTTGGCTGGTCGCGATACGACATTGTGCCAAAAGTGTCACCGTCCATCGTGTCTCCATCCACGTCGTTGCCCAAATCTGAATAACGACCACCGCCCACTCATCGAGTTATATCGCAAGGTGCGTAGCGTTGAGGGGGTGAAGCACGCCTATATCGGTAGCGGTATCCGCTACGACCTCTTCGATGGCGAGGAGTATCTGCGTGAAGTTATCGCACACCACACGTCGGGACGTTTGAAGGTTGCACCCGAACATACCGAGGATGCGGTGCTGTCTGCTATGCGTAAGCCGTCGTTCTCGCTGTTCGAGGAGTTGAACGCTGCCTTCAAGCGAATTTGCAGCGAACTGAATCGACCATATCAGTTGATACCATACTTTATCTCGTCGCATCCGGCTTGCCGTGAGAGCGATATGAAGGCCCTTGCGGCAAAGGTGCTGGGACGACTCCACTTTACGTTGGAGCAGGTGCAGGACTTGACCCCGACCCCGATGACGCTATCGTCGGTGATGTTCTATACGGGCGAAAATCCATATACGCACCAAAAACTCTATACGGCACGCACGCAGGAGGAGAAGCGTCGCCAAAAGAGCTACTTCTTCGATAGGCGACAAAAATCATCGGCACCGTCGCCTACCCGAAATCAACGTCGGGCAACGGTTGCACAACATCGTCGCAAATAGTCGATACCTTATATTTATAGGATTCTGTGGACTGCGGAGCGTGCAGTGAGTTGCTCCGTCGTAAGATCTATGCCCGAAATCTGAATGAGCGAGGAGCAACGTCCCTCCTCCAACGTGCCGTAGCGGTCGCTTATGCCCAACGCCTCGGCGCCGTTGTATGTAGCCCATTGCAGCAACTCGGCAAGCGGAACATCCTTGAAGAGTTTTAGCTCCTCGACCACCGACAACGAACGGTTCGATGCGAGCGAATCGGTGCCTATGCAGATGGTGGCACCCGCTTGACGCAGCAGTCGGTAACTCGATGGCTCGCAACTCGATATGTAGCGATTTGAGCGTGGCGACAGAGCCCAATAGACCTTCGAAGTGAAGTGCGACGCAATCTGTTCGATGTCGTTGCGGTCGATATCGGTGCAGTGTACCAAGATGGTGCTCTTCGTTGACGGCACGCACTGCGTAAGTCGATGTGCGGGCGAGGTGTAGTCGAGAAAATCGCACTCGAAACCCTCGCGGAGATACCACTCATAGAGCGAGCCTCTGCCGAGGAATAACTCTCGCTCGGCCGGGGACTCCATAAAGTGAATAGAGAGCGGAGCAGCATCGTTTGTCGAGATTGCCGAGCGAAACTCCGCCTCGTTGAGCGAATATATCGAGTGAGGGGTTAGCGACGTAGCGGGGTAGTGCAACAATTCGCGACAGATGTCGCTGTTCGGGTGGCGTAGTCCGAACTTCTCGGCAAACGAGTGGTAGTATATCCGACTCTGCGACTTGACTTTGAACGACTCGTTGCCATTGACTATATCGCCTACCGCATCTATGCCCTCCTCCCACATCGCTCTGTCGGCAGCCGTAGCAGCCGCAATCCGCTCGTCGTGCGTTGCCCGATTACGTTGCAGACCCATCTGTCGGGCAAACTCTCCGTGTCCGCAACCCTCGTCGATAGCACCTTTGAGGTAGGATAACTCTAAGTGGCAATGCACATTGACAAAGCCACAACACAATACGCCGTCGTAGAACTCGACTTGTGGCATACGGTCGAGCATCGCCGCATCGCTATACTGCTCGATGGCGATGATGCGATGTGTGGCGGCATCGATAGTCAGCAGGGGTCGCCTAATCAACCCGTAGCGAGTCGCTGCCAAGTGCGACGCTATCTTGCGGAGTGCAGAAGAACTCATCGTCGAAAACTCTTACATCAACCCATCGGCGTAGCAGCGAGTCGATAGCCACCTGCTCGTCGGGGATATATTCGATAGTGAAATCACGAATTGTCAAATTTGGTGCAACCTTGCGGCGTTTCTTACCCTTTTTATCCTTTTTGACTGGCTCTTTTTGGCGAATACGCAACTCGATTTCGAGCTCCTTGTGCGTGCTATCGACCACAAAGCTGCGACGCACGAAATCTCGCTCTTGCAAGTTGTACATATAGTTTGCTCGGCGACTACCATCGTGGCAGATAAGACGCATATTGCCTCGGAGAGGTTGTCTGCCCGCCTCCTCTTTGTTCTCGTAGTTGAACTTCACGGTGTAGCTGCCCGGATAGAGTGGCGATATGCGTATGTGCAACTTCTGCGTGTCGGCCAACTTCGTAGCCACGATGAGCGAGTCGTTGCGAATCATACGGCGATAGGTGCGTACGGCAACATCGCGAATTGTGTCGAGAATAACGACCTGCTTCTCCAACGCTTTGCTCTGCTCCAAGAGCATACTCTCCGCCTTTTGGAGTACGGTGCCGAGTTGGGCACTCTTGCGTCGCGAAAAGCTACCTATCGTATAGTTGAAATCCTCGACCGAGTAGCCATATCGTGCGAGTATAGGCTCGTAAATCGCTACCGAATCGAGTTCGAACGGTTTGGTATTGACATAGGCGTTGGTCAGATAGACATCGTGTAGAATCTCTGCCAACTCATCGTCGGGAATCGTTCGATGTGACGAGCAACCAACGCTCATCGACAAGGCTGCTACGGCCATCAATAGTGCTATTGTTATTCGCTGCATAGCTCTCTGTTTTTAATCATTTTACGAGTTGCAACATACGACGCTGCGAGTGACACGGCCGTAAATGCAACGTAGGTGATGACTACATCCGCCAGATGCAGTTCCACGGGATAGTTCTCTATAATAAACCCATTTTCGGGTAGTTTCAACACACCAAAGTAGTGCTGCACGGCTATCGTCGCAATGCCAATCACCGAGCCTATCGCTCCGCCGATGGCTGCAATCAGCAGACCTTCGCAGAGGAAGATGTTGCGGATAAAGCGGTGGCTGCAACCGAGAGCAAGCAGTGTGGTCTGCTCGTTGCGTTTCTCGGTTATCAACATAATCACCGAGCCGATAATCGACATCGATGCGATAATCAACACCAAGAGTGCCACAAAGAATATCGCCCACTTCTCGTATCGCATAATGGCGTAGAAGAGTGCGTTCTTCTCGTTGCGTGTGCGTATGGTTGCCCCCTCGCCGACCAACTGTTCCAATGCGGACTTTGTCGCCGTATGATTGCCGTCGGATGCACGGATGGCGATTGTCGTTGCACGATTTGTGGCATAGAGTTGCTGCATCGTACGCAGAGGTACAAGCACGCAGTGCTGCTCCTGCTCCAATGAGTTTCGGATGGATGCAATCTGCAACGTCCGACTGCGGATACCTCGCATCGGCAACATCGACCCCACATCGCCATATCCGAGGGTCTGCACCTGTAACGATGTGTTGTGTACCATCGTTATGCCCAAAGCGTAGGCGGTGTAGTCGTCGATAATCGCTCGGTCAATCTCGCCAAAAGCCAACTCGGCGTAGTCGCACGTTTGCCCATCGCTCTGCTTGACAACGTCGAAGTACGCCTCATCGATGCCTCGGATATTCATCAATGCGAAGTTGTCGCCGTGACGCAATACCGCCTCGTGTTCGATGATGAACGATGCGGCTTCGATGCCCTCCACATCGAGTATCTTCTGGCGATTTGCCGTATCGATTTCGAAGATTTCCGAGTCTTCGGAGTCGTTGCGTTGCACGATTTCGATATCGGCATCGGCTCGGTCGTACATCTGATGCACAAGCGACTCGAAGCCGTTAAAGACCGATAAGAGGATAATCATCGCCGCAAGTGGAATCGCTACCGCCACAACGCACAGTGCGGTGATGATGTTTATCACCGAGTGTGACTTGTGCGATATCAGGTATCGGTATGCGAAAAACCACTTCATAGCCGTTGTGCGGTGCTATTTTGCCAAGAGCGAGTCGATATTCTCGATATACTCCAACGAGTCGTCGATAAAGAACTGCAACTCTGGAATGGTCTTAACCTGATTTCTCATTCGACGACCGAGTGCTCCACGAATTGCACGGGCTTGGCTCTCGATAAGTGCGAGGGTCTCAGCCGCCTTCTCGAATGGGAAGATGCTGATGTAAATCTTTGCATACGCCAAATCGACCGACACCCTGACGGTCGTAACCGTTACGAGTGTGCCTCGAAGCATTGTCGAGTGGTCGTGTTGCAGGATTTCGGCTATATCGCGTTGTATCTGTTTGGCGATTTTTTGCTGACGTGTATTCTCCATATTTCTCTATATTTTTTCGTTAAAGTGCGTATTTGAATATGTGTTGGTCGCGACGTTTCCGCTTCTCGCCCTTCGGACGACGAGGCTTTTTCGGTGCGGTCCACTCCGTAAACTCCTTCTTGCCGATGCGGTAGCCGATACGGAGGCTTATCGAGAGGTTGTCGAGCGGTGAACGTATCGGTGTCAGCCAAAACGGATTCTCGCCAGGCGAGGTCTGTTGGTCGAGACCATTGTCGTAGTATTTGTTGCGATTTCGCAAGATGTCGGAGTAACCAAAGTCGTAGCGGACCCTTACACCCACCTCCAACTGTTTGAATATAAGGTCGATACCGCCACCGCCCGCCAAGCCGAAGCAGAGTCGGTTGTCACGCTCGCTACGCATCTCGTATTTGCCCTCGATAACATCCTTGCCGCCACCCGTGCCGCTGCCGAAGGTGTAAGGCTCGCGATTTTCGAAAGTCGAGGCGAAGTTGTACGAGAATGTTGCCGCCGCTTCGAGATATACTCGCAGGTGGTTGCGGAACATATAGACGTGGGGTTGCCAAATGATTGGCATAATAATCGAATTGACACGACGTGTGTAGTACTTGTAATCCTTTTTGTCCTCGTAAATCGAGGCGTACGGTGCGTACGAAAAACCTCGCTGAATCCATTCGAGGTCGATACCGAAGCCGCCGACAATACGTGGCATCGAGTAGTAACGCCACGAAACACCAGCCGACCACGTTCCCCACAACGGTTTGCTCTCCTGTGCCGGGTAGAGTCGTGCCGAAGCCATTCCGCATCCTGTCGTTACGGCAACGACGTGTTGAGCCTCGGCTCGCTGCACGCCAAGAGCCATAAAGGCTATCGATAGAAGTAGTGTTGCTATAAATCGTCTCATAAATTCCAATCCTTATTGTAGTTGTCCCGAAGAGAAACCTCCCATAGCTCCAGTTATGCCGCCAAGGCCTCCGCCCATACCGCCAAACATACCGCCACTCGACGAACTGCTGCTGTTGTGGTTGTGGTTATGGTCGCCCTCCTTTTGCATTTTGAGAGCCTTCTCTTGCCACTCCTCGAAGAGCTTCTTCAATCGGGCAGCCTCCTTGTCGTCCAACATCTTGACGAGATTTCGCATAGTCATCGGCACAAACACCTTCGACATATCGATATCGAGCTCAACATCCCAATTCGCCTTTATTGCGAAGAGATCCTCGCCCATATCGTTCATATACATCTCGGCACGCTCGGGTTGCAGACGCTTTACGACATTGCCCGCATCCCACTTGCCGTTGTTGTTCGTGTCCTCGATAATGCGGATGCGGATCTCGCTTGCAGGGATGTAGTTGAGCGTATATTTTCCCGTCTTGACACCGGTTATCTCCTGTTGGGTCTTTGACGAAGAGTCGGTCTGCTGAATGATGTAGCGTTTGTTGCCGACACCTCGCACTCGGACAACCAATCGACCAAACTTCTCGGGGTCGTAGGTTTTGAACGAGTTGGAGGTCGAGTCGTTCTTGTAGCCCATAACATCCTCGATTGCCTCCTTCGGGAAGTACAATCGGTAGGACGTTGCCTCCTTCAACTTTGCTCGGATGTACCAATGGCACATATTGAGTGTGTCGCGTTCGAAGTGGCGTTTTACCTCTGTCTCGGTTGCCGACTGCCCCTCGCCACTCACCTGATAGAGTTTTATGGCGGTGGTATCCATCGCAATGGCAGGGTAGGTGAGCGTAAAGTCGATACTCTTTTCGGGGTTTACCTCGTTCTGGGCGTTGGTTGTCAACTTGAACGGATTAGGCTTGGTTGGCGGAGTGTATTCGCGCCCCTCCGTTTCAGCCTTCTTTCGCTCCTTCTCCTCCTTTTCACGCTCCTTCTGCTCCTCTTTGCTCTCGATATACTTCCAGAATACCTTTATCGGCTCGGTGGTCTTCGTAAGTTGGCGTACCGAGTCGTGGCGGAAGTAGGTGATTTCGCCCTTGATGGTGTCGGGCAGACTCTCGGCTGCGACATTAAGCCACAACGATACGGTATCCTTGCCTACGGTGCGAGGGTCGTAGAGAATCTTATCCGATGGGATGCTATCCAACTTCAACTCCTCGATTTGTGGAAGGGCCGTATTGAAGAGGAGTTTCAACTCCTTCTGCTGCGGACGTTGCACCTCGACCAATCGCTGTGCCTTGAACGCCTCGTCGGTGAACATTCTGAAATAGAGTTGAGGCTCTGCCGATGGATACATTCGCAACGAGTCGAACCATATCGCAAAGTCGGGCATCTTCGCAGGGTTGTATGCCGAGTCGAGCAGACCCACGAGGTCGGTACCCGGCTCGTAGAGTTGGTTGTCGTTCTTGTCGCCAAAGGCGTAGATGCGATACTTTATCGGTTTGAGGTTCTGTGCGATGAAGATACCGTTGTTTTGGGCTCGGGCGATTACGTCGGGCTTGCGGTTGAATATTGTCGAGTCGTAGTCGGGCGTGTCGGGTAGCGAGTCGGCAGCAAAGAACCAGATGAATGTTCGGCTTACACTATCGGCCTTATAGG
>JAZRCC010000057.1:0-3822 GCA_045635405.1 Alistipes sp. | reverse complement strand
CTCCTTGAAGATATTTTGCAGCGATGGAGGGTGGGCAATACCATCGTTCACAGAGAAGCACAAACCATTGGCCTGCTCCTCGCCGTGGTATGGGTCCTGACCGATTATTACCACTTTCACCTCGTTAAACGGGCACTTGTCGAATGCTCGAAAGATGTTCCGCCCCGCAGGGTATATCGTATTGTGTGCATACTCCTCGCGGATAAATTCGGTTAGCGTTTGGAAGTATGGCTTCTCAAATTCGGCTTCTAAAACTTGGTGCCAACTCGGCTCAATGCGTACGTTCATAGTTTGTATGGTGTTCTGTTTTCGAAATCAAAGATATAAAAAATAGAGCGATAAATTGCGAATTTTGAAAAAAAATTGTAGTTTTGTATCGTAGTGTAGTGTGCTGATACGGCACGATTTAACCCAACAACGAAGAGACCTATGGCATTTTTTACGCTGTGCACTGTGGTAATTTCAATGCTGCTTACGGGTTGCAACTTGATAGAATCAAGGGTTGCTCTTATTGATGCAGCGAAGTTCGAACGTACAATCGACGGTCGCCAAACTTCGTTGTACACACTCCAAGCGGGCAATCTTACGATGCAGGTAACCAACTACGGAGCAAGGGTCGTGGCACTGTGGACAGCTGACCGCTATGGCAGATTGTCCGATATCACCATTGGTTACGACACCATCGACCGCTATATCGGTGGCACGGGCTACCGCTCTTTGGGTGCAGCCTTTGGAGTGCCCACCAACCGCATTGCTGAGGGCGATGTTGCAACGAGTGGCATAGATTGCATCGTGTGGGATGTGAAAGAGTGCGATGCAAAAGAGATTCTCTTTACGACAACTCTCTCCGATGGTCAGGGCTGTGTTGATTTACGCTATCGTTTGACCGATGATAACTGTTTCGAGATAGAGTATCGTGCTGCAACCGACGTGGCTACGGTGATGAATCTGTCGCACCGCCTATTTTTCAACCTTGCGGGCGAGGGTTGCGGAACGATTCTTGACCACCAACTTACGATAAACGCCTCGGCAATAGCAGCAATAGATGAGCAGCGGATGGCTACGGGCGAGGTTTTGTCGGTGGCGGGTACTCCGTTCGATTTCCGTGAAGTCCATACCATTGGCAGCCGTATCGACGATGTTGGTTGTATGCAGTTGCGTCTGGGAGGCGGATACGACCACCATTGGATTATCGACCGCGACAATACGGGCGATGTGGTGCGGTTTGCTCGCCTATATGAGCCCGAAAGCGGACGAGTAGTTGAGTTGTGGAGCAATCAGTTGGCGATGTACCTCTGTGCCGGAAATCACTTCGATGGCTCGTATGCCGGAAAGTACGACCGTCCTATACTACGTCGAGGTGCTATTGTATTGGCTTCGCAAGGCTATCCCGATGTGCCAAATGGCGACAACACTTCATCGGGGCAATGCGAAGAGTGCAAGAGCTATTACCACAAATATATCTATAAATTTACGACACAAAATTAAAAACAGAATATTATGGCAGATTTGACACCAACCCCTCATATTGGGGCTAAATATGGCGAGATTGCCGACCGTGTTATTATGGCGGGCGACCCTCTGCGTGCAAAGTTTATGGCGGAGCGTTACCTCGAAAACCCGGTGCTTGTCAACGAGGTACGCGGAATGTACTGCTATACGGGAACGTATCAGGGCAAACGTGTATCGGTTATGGGCCACGGAATGGGTATCTCGTCGATTAGTATCTACACCTTCGAGCTCTACAACTTCTACGGCGTGAAACGCATTATCCGTACAGGCTCGGCAGGTGCATATCAACCCGACCTGCATATCGGAGATATCGTTATTGCACAGGGTGCGTGCGACAACTCCAACTATGCACACCAATACAACCTTCCGGGTACATTTGCACCGATTGCCTCCTTCCCGCTGTTGCGTGCTGCTGTTGAGAAGGCGGAGTCTATGGGCGTGAATTTCCGTGTGGGTAATATCCTTGCAAGCGAAATCTTCTACAATGCCGATCCCGAGGCTTGGCATAAGTGGCAGAAGATGGGTGTGCTTGCCGTAGAGATGGAGGCGTCAGCACTCTATATGAATGCCGCAGCAAGTGGCAACGAGGCCCTCTGCATCTGCACCATCTCCGACTCTCTTGTTACCCACGAGGAGACTACCGCCGAGCAACGAGAGAGGACTTTTACGGATATGATGGAGATTGCGTTCTCAATCATATAGGAGAGAGTTGTTCTATTGGGGATTTGCTGCGTTATGCTCATTCGAGAACTCCTCACATACGTCGGGTATGCTGCGGGTTCTCTCACATCGCAAGCCTTGCAAATCGCCCAATATAGCCAACTCTCTGGTGGGATGATTTGATGTAGTGCGAATTTGATAAAAAGGATTTGCTGCGTTATGCTCGGAGAGAAAACTCCTCACATACGTTGAGTATGTTGTGGGTTTTGAATGAAAATAGTAAAAAATATATAAAACTCAATTTTAATATGAAGAAGATTTTAACATTTTTAGCATTGATTTTGCTCTGTACGCAGAGCGTATTTGCGTGGGGTCGTTTGGGTCACACAACGATTGTTGAACTTGCCAAAAACTACCTCACCGATAAGGCAAAGGCAAATATTGCCAAGTATATGGATTACGACCTGAAAAAGGATGCTTTGTGGATGGACTACCACCGCAAGGATAAGGAGATTGCCTACACTACATCGTGGCACGTCTATAACGTCGATGAGAATGGCGAGTACGACCCAAATCCACGTCTCTACAAGGGCGATGCGATATTTGCGTTGAAGACTGCCGAGTACAACCTTTCGCACTACGAGCGATTGACCGACTCGGCTGTTGTGATGAATATTCGTATGGCACTCCACTTTGTTGGCGATATGCACTGCCCAACGCACTCCTATGTTCCTGGACCTCGTTGTTTCTGGCCTTGCAAACTCAACGGCCAGTCGATAAAGACCTTCCACGGCCTCTACGATGGTATCCCAGAGCGTATCTATGGCAAAAAGACTACTCCCGAGGAGGTTGTAAAACTGATAGACGACTGCAAGAAGGGCGAAATCAAACGTATCCAAAAGGGCTCTCTGTATGATTGGGCTCGCGACTGCGGTACTCGCAACCGTGTGATTTACGAAATCAACCCTCACAATACGGTAGATTTGGACCCACAGACTGTCGAGAAGTCGAAGGAGTTGATTCATATCCAACTGCGAAACGCCGGCTATCGTTTGGCTGCGTTCCTCAATCGCTATTTCGATAAATAGGCTAAACTCGTAGGACGATGAAGTCGATACTTATAACCGTGGCACTGCTTGTGGCAATGGTTGCGGGCATTCGTTCGGAGTATTTCCTGCTGCGTTACACAATCTTTGCCGAGCGTGTAATCGAAAATCACGAGAGTTATAGCGACGAAGATTGGTCGAAAACTATCGAAAAGTATGGAAAATATCGCGACGAGTATCAGGAGGTTGCTGCCGATATGAGCGAGGAGGATCGCGATAAGGTCGATAGCCTTAACTATAAACTCAATGCACTGATTATCCGCAACAAGACCAAAAAGGTAACTGATGCAGTCGGCTCGGCTGTCAATGAGGCGGTCGGCACCGTAAAGGAGTTGCTGAAATAGTGCGAGGTGCTATCGAATAGTGTCTAATCGGGCGGGAATACTCGCCCGATTTTTTTTGTTGGTAGCCGCATAGGAACGAGCAACCACGTGCAGCAAAGGGATATTAGGAAATTTAAGGAATTTAAGGAGGTTAGGGAGAGCGACCAAAACTCCGTGAAAGGGTTGTTAGAGGCGTTAGGGGAGGGCGACCACATCGGCGA
>JAZRCC010000056.1:0-2341 GCA_045635405.1 Alistipes sp. | reverse complement strand
CGGAGGCAACCCCCGTACTCATATCGACATTTCACAACCTTCGTCACGAAGAGTTCTGGGCATACTATCTCACCTCGACAAACCGTGTCATCGAGCGTGTACGTATTGGCCAGGGAGGTGTGCAGATTACGCCTGTCGATGTGCGACTAATTCTGAAACGTGCATTGGAGTTGTTGGCCGTCAAGATTATTGTTGCCCACAACCACCCTTCGGGCGATGCCATACCGAGTCAGGCAGATAAGGAGCTGACCCGCCGACTACGCGATGCGGCCGCACTGCTGCAAATCGAACTTACGGACCATCTGATTTACGCCGATACCGAAATCTTCTCGATGCGTGAACATCGTATGCTGTAACGAAGATATCCGCACGTCACGTCCATTATAACATAGGTTTTATCTATCAAATATTTTGGTGATATAATAAAACATTATATGCGTACGTTATTCCTCCGAACTAAAAGAGGAGTAATTTATGCAGATTCGTATATCGAAAGTCTTGGAGAGCATCATTGCTCAAACCGCATTTGACGCAACCAAGCAAGCACAGACATCGTCACTCAAAGATAGTCTGATGCTCAACATTTTACGCCACAAACAAGCAGCCGCAAGTCGCCTCTTTGCCCAGCAATTAGAGGAGTGGCAACTCTACCAAATTCAGCTACGATTGGAGCGGGCCATCACTCAAAGTCAAGAGAATGGCATCGCAGTCGAGTCGTTTTTCCGCAACTATATAGAGCAACTACGCCGTCGCATAGAGGGTGACAAAACGCTGCCATCCCAAATCTCGACACTCCACGCTGCGATAGATATTATCGACGACAAATCGACCCACAGTGCGGTGATATTCGCCCTATATGGCATCGATAGCCGAGCATTGGCAGAGGCCGCTAATGCGATGACATCGCTGGCGGCGTATCGCTCTGACGACGAGTCGGAGAGCAGCGAGCAACCAAGCCGAGCCATAATGAAGAGTTCTCCCCAACCTACGCCCGAGCAGTCGTCGCTCTTGGAGCAGCTCGGCAGCGACCTTACAGAAGAGGCTCGTGCGGGCAATCTCGACCCCGTTATTGGGCGTGATAAGGAGGTAGAACGCATAATCGAGATACTATCACGTCGCAAGAAGAACAACCCAATATTGATTGGCGAGGCCGGTGTTGGCAAGAGTGCCATTGTCGAGGGGTTGGCACAACGCATCGCCACGGGGAGTGTTCCCCAAAGGCTCCGCAACAAGCGTGTTGTAATGCTCGATAGCACTTCGCTGGTTGCCGGCACCAAATTTAGGGGCGAATTCGAGGAGCGGGTCGAGCAACTTATGGAGGAGCTACGCAACGACCGCAACACCATCCTCTTTATCGACGAGATTCACACCATCGTAGGTGCGGGGGCTACGCAGGGTTCGCTCGACTTGGCAAACACGCTCAAACCTGCACTTGCTCGTGGGCACATACAGTTGATTGGGGCGACAACCATCGATGAGTATCGCACCAACATCGAGAGCGACTCGGCACTCGAACGACGTTTTCAACGCCTGATGGTCGAGGAGTTAAACGGTGAGCAGACCCTGCAAATACTCAAATCGATTGCTCCACTCTACGAGCAGCACCACAATGTGAAATATACCGCTACGGCATTGGAGGCGTGCGTGGCACTATCGACAAGATATATCGGCGAGCGACAACAGCCCGACAAAGCCATCGACGTGATGGATGAGTGCGGCTCCCGATACAATACGGCGGCAGCAAATGGTACAACGCCTCGCCCAAGACGTATTACGGCCGACGATGTTGCCGCCTATGTAAGTTCGGCAACCGGCATACCAATCACCCATAGTCATCCTCACAAGCACGATGAGATGTCGCTATTGGAGCAGTCGCTACGCTCACGAGTATTGGGCCAGCAGCGTGCTATCACGCAGGTTATGCACTCTATTCGTCGCAGCAAAGCCGGACTAAAAGAGGAGCATCGTCCGCAGGGCGTATTCCTATTCGTTGGGCCTACGGGTGTTGGAAAAACTATGCTTGCCAAAGAGCTATCACAACACCTTTCGGGACGAAAAAATATGCTTCTACGCATCGACATGAGCGAATACAGCGAACGCCACTCGGTGGCACGGCTTATCGGCTCGCCTCCCGGATATGTTGGCTATGGCGAGGGCGGACAACTCACCGAAGCGATTCGTCATCACCCCTACTCGGTGATACTGCTCGACGAGATTGAGAAGGCCCACGCCGAGGTCTATGCCCTATTGTTGCAGCTATTCGACGAGGGGCGTTTGACCGATGGCAGTGGTCGTACCGTAAATTTCCGCAACGCCATAATCATAATGACCTCAAACATCG
>JAZRCC010000055.1:0-1652 GCA_045635405.1 Alistipes sp. | reverse complement strand
GGTCACGACGTCGTAATCTTGCTCGATTCGATTACCCGTTTGGCTCGTGCCTACAACTCCGTACAACCTGCATCGGGTAAGGTGCTGTCGGGAGGTGTCGATGCCAATGCACTCCACAAGCCAAAGCGTTTCTTTGGTGCTGCCCGTAATACCGAGGAGAAGGGCTCGCTTACGATTATCGCAACGGCACTTATCGACACAGGCTCAAAGATGGACGAGGTAATCTTCGAGGAGTTTAAAGGTACGGGTAATATGGAGTTGCAGTTGGACCGCCGACTCGCAAACAAACGTATCTACCCTGCTGTGGATGTTATCTCGTCGAGCACTCGTCGCGAGGATCTGCTCCTCTCACGCGATGTTATGCAACGCTCTTGGATTCTGCGTAAATACCTCGCCGATATGACAAC
Organism: Alistipes sp.; assembly: GCA_045635405.1. Taxonomy (GTDB): domain Bacteria; phylum Bacteroidota; class Bacteroidia; order Bacteroidales; family Rikenellaceae; genus Alistipes. The sequence continues at coordinate 1,245 of JAZRCC010000055.1, read as the reverse complement.
CGTCGAGGCTATGGAGTTCTTGGAGAAGCAGATGAGCCTGACAAGTTCCAACGCCGAGTTCCTTGCAACAATGAATCAGTAACACTCAAAAAACGACAAATAGAGATGAAACGATTGGTGTGCACACTCTGCATCGCACTTGCAGCATTTCAGACCGCTTTTGGCTGGGGTCAAAAGGGGCACGATGTGGTGGCATATATTGCCGAGTGCAATCTACAACCAGAGGCCTACAAACGAGTAACTGCCATTTTGGATGGTCACTCTCCCGTATATTATGCAAATTGGATGGATTCGGCAAGCAACTCGCCCGAATATCGCTACACAAAGACCTGGCATTATGCCAATGTCGATAAGGGTCAAACCTACGAGACAATGACAAAGAATCCGAAGGGCGATATTCTGACCGCTATCGACGATATCGTTGCAAAGCTGAAGTCGAAATCGCTTACGGCAGAGCAGGAGTCCTTAAATCTCCGCTTTTTGATACACCTCGTAGGCGATATTCACGCACCGATGCACGCAGGACGACTCTCGGACAGAGGTGGCAACGATATCGATGTCATATTTTTCGACAAAAAGAGTTCGCTACACTCACTTTGGGATACCGCCATCGTAGAGTTTGTTCACCGTTGGAGCTACACCGAGTGGCAGCAGCAGTTGGATAAGATTCTATCGGCCGAGCAGCGTGCTGCAATTGCCAAAGGCTCGCCGCGTGATTGGTTCGAGGAGAGCCACAAAGTAGCACAAGAGTTGTATATAGCCTCACCAAAGGGGCAGAAGTTGTGGTATCAGTATACCAACTATGCCGCACCTATTGTCGAGCAGCGACTCCTCGCTGGCGGATTGCGATTGGCAATGCTGCTAAACAAAATTTATGGTAACTAACCGATTTTGAAAAGATGAAAAAAATCGAGTGTATAGGTCTTTTGACCTCCGGAGGCGATTCGCCGGGAATGAACGCCGCAATACGAGCCGTAGTGAGAGCCGCAATCTATAACGGCTGGCGTGTAAAGGGCATTATGCGTGGCTATAAGGGATTGATTCGCACCGAAATAGAGGAGTTCCACTCTGACAGCGTAAGCAATATCATACAGCGTGGTGGCACAATTCTCAAAAGTGCCCGATGCGACGAATTCCGCACAGCCGAGGGTCGCCGAACAGCATACGAAAATATGCAAATGGCGGCAATCGATGCACTTGTTGTCATCGGTGGCGACGGCACCATAAGCGGAGCCCGCACCTTTG
>JAZRCC010000054.1:0-2662 GCA_045635405.1 Alistipes sp. | reverse complement strand
AAAGTGTATTCAACTTCATAAAGTAGTTAAAAATAATTTAAGTTTGTAATACTTGGCAGGAGGCACATTTCAACGAAATGGCAAAAATTTCCCACCAACATCGATACAAAAATATGTATTTTTTTCTAAAAAAGTGTATATTTGGGAGGAAATAGCTAACAAATGTTGAACATACAATATGTAAAAAGAGTTGCTAATGAGGTTGGGTTCGACCTCTGTGGCGTAACACAACCATCTCTGTTTGAGGGCGATAAGGCATTTTTCGAGGGGTGGATTGAGCAGGGTTTTGCCTCGTCGCTCGACTACTTGAAACGAAATATCGAGTGCAGAGCCGACGCAACTCGCCTCGTCGAAGGGGCAAAATCGGTCATTGTATGTGCCGTTTCCTACAAAAATCGCACAAGCGAGGGCTACCCTACCGGTCACAACGCAAAGGTCGCCTCGTATGCTTGCACCACCGACTACCACACGACTATCAAGCAGATGCTCTTCGAGTTGTGCCAACGACTCAAGGAGGCCGAGCCTTCGTTCACGGCTCGCTGTTTTGTGGATAGCGCACCCATATTCGAGAAGCGGTATGCCGTAGAGGCTGGCCTGGGGTGGATAGGGCGACAATCTCTGCTCGTAACGCCCGAATACGGCTCGTTTGTGTTGCTCGGTGAGATTGTCACCACAGCCGAGTGTGATAGCTACGATACACCTCTCGAAACGGTCGGTTGCGGAGAGTGCCGTCGATGCGTCGAGGCGTGTCCAAACACGGCAATCAAGGAGCGACATATCGACACCTCACGCTGCATTTCGTGCGCCACCATCGAGCGTGAAGGTGACAAAAAATGCAACCTCCACGGCTGGATATTTGGTTGCGACGAGTGTCAATCGGTCTGTCCATACAACAAGCGAGCTCCGCACGCTACAAATCTGCACTTTGCACCACTCTTCCACCCCGAAGAGATGCGTGCCGAGGAGTGGCTTCGCCTCTCGGAGGAGGAGTTTGCCGAGCGTTTTGACTCCACGCCACTACTCCGTAGTGGGTTAGCACGCATAAAAAAGAGTATAGCGAGCTCCTCGACCGACACAACAAAATAGCATCTACCAACCTCAACGGTTAAGCAGACGCTATTACCCCTACCGCTTTGTCACCGATATCATAAATGTTACGGCAAGTACAGATATTGCGATGCCGACAACGATATTTGTAGTCAGTGGCTCATCGAACATCAGTGTGCCGACAAGTATCGCTGTCACAGGCTCAAAGACACCGAGCACCGAGGCTTTGGTTGCTCCGACATTGCGCGTTGCGATGGCCAAAGTTGCCGTCGAAACGATGGTTGGAAGTAGTGCCAAGCCCACCAAGTTGAGCCAATCGACAGCAGTGATAATACCCGCAGTAATCGTCGTGTCGGAGATGATAATTTTGCTCATAAACACCACAGCACCAACGGCCAAGGCGTAGAATGTGAGCAACGAATTCGAGATGTTGGCTATCGCTTTGCTACGATTGATGATGACAATGAATAGCGCGTAGAACAGAGCCGACCCCAAAGCCATAGCGATACCAAGAGGGTCGGTCGCTTCGTTGCCATCGCCTTGAGTCATAATCACCACACCACCAAACGATGCCACGATGGCAAGCCACACCGGCCACGAAGGCACAACACGCAGAAAGACCATAATGATAGCCACCAAAACGGGGAACAAGAAGACAAGCGTCGTGGCCAACCCCGAGGCGATATAGTTGTACGAGCCAAATAGGCATAGGCTACTCGATGTATAGAGCAGGCCAAGCACGAGCAGTACGGCTGCCTGCTTTGCCGTAATCTTGAAGCTCTGCTTCGTGAGGAGCAAAAACGCACCAAGCATCACCACCGCAAACGAGTAGCGAAAGAAGAGTATCGACTCCACGGCAGCGCCATTCTCCATCAACGGCACGGCAAATAGCGGATTAAGACCGTATGCTATGCCGGTAATTATGCCTGCCGAGTAACCTATAATTGCATTTTTGCTGATTGCTGTCATCGTCGTGTCGTTTTCGAACTACAAAGATATAGTTTTTATGCTCTCCTTTTTCGTTGCCTTGCTAAAATTTCGCCAAGCAAAATGATTTTTGAGCCTTTGAGCTGAAGTTATCAAACACGAGCCAAGCCCCACATCGCGAATTACAAAAAAAAGGCTGACCCGCACGGCCAGCCTCACTTACTCAAGAGAGAGAGGAGCTACTACTCCCACTCGATTGTTGCGTTTGGTTTTGGTGAGAGGTCGTAGCAGACACGATTTACATTCTTCACCTCCTTCAAGATGCGGTCAGTAATCTTGCCGAGTATAGCCCAATCGATATGCTCGATAGTTGCAGTCATCGCATCTACGGTATTCACTGCACGGAGGATTACTGGCCAGTCGTACGAACGAGCGTTGTCACGCACGCCTACCGACTTAAAGTCAGGCACTACGGTGAAGTACTGCCATACGCTCTTATCCAAGCCAGCCTTTGCGAACTCCTCACGCAAGATTGCATCCGACTCACGAACAGCCTCCAAGCGGTCGCGAGTGATTGCACCGAGGCAACGAACGCCCAAACCTGGGCCTGGGAATGGCTGACGATATACCATATAGTGTGGCAAGCCGAGCTCAACACCGCAAGCGCGCACCTCATCTTTGAAGAGCT
>JAZRCC010000053.1:0-10693 GCA_045635405.1 Alistipes sp. | reverse complement strand
GTCGTATCATCTCTCTTTATCGTTTACGGCCTACCAAGCCGATTACATACTCTTGCATCTGGAAGGTGTGCTCGTTCGATATCGAGAGCGTTTCGAGGATAGCCAATGCTCGGGCAATGCGAACCTCGATTTGTCGCTCTGCCTTGTTTGGAACATCGAGTTTGTCGTACAACGCACGGATAATTTCAATCTTTGCAGCATCGTCGATATCGGTACGAAGGTGTGTCTTGCGGAGGATTTCACGCTCCGCCTCGTCGGCATTCGACAGGGCGGTAATCATTAGGTAGGTCTGCTTGCCCTCCAAGATGTCGCCACCAATCTTCTTGCCGAGTTGTGCATCGCCGTAGCTGTCGAGCAAATCATCCTGAATTTGGAACGCCAAACCCACCTCGGTTGCGAAGCGGTGGAGTTTCAGACAATCCTCCTTCGGTGCATTTGCCAACGTAGCACCGATGGTTACGGCACCTGCCAGGAGGGCTGCGGTCTTCAACTCAATCATCTGCACATATTCGGTAACCGAGACACGGTCGCGTTGCTCGAAATCCATATCGTATTGCTGACCTTCGCACACCTGTCGAGCCATCGCGTTGAAGAGTGTAAGGACGTTTGCAAGATGCTCTTGATTTACGCCCTGCAACAGATGGTAAGCCTCGATAAGCATCACATCGCCAGAAAGTATTGCGATATTTGTGCCCCACTTTGCATATACCGACTCACGACCACGACGCATTGCGGCGTTGTCCATAATGTCGTCGTGCAGGAGTGTGAAGTTGTGGAAAACCTCGATAGCGAGGGCTGCTGGCCAAACATTCGACAGATTGTCGTCGTACATATTGTATGCCAATGCCGTCATAACGGGACGCATACGCTTGCCACCCTCAGCCATAGTGTATCGGATAGGAGAGTAGAGGTGTTGCGGCTCGTCGGCGAGTTGGATGTTGGTCAACTCGTGCTCAAATATTTTGGCAATCTCTGCTGGTGAATAGCTCTTCATAATCGTAATGTTTTATAACTTTTTACGGGCGGCTTCTCCTATACGGAGAATGTGTCACCCAAAAACCACCCCCAAAGATAGCAATTTTTTAGGGCTTTCCCAAAAAATATTTGCCAAACGCTACACTTTATAACATATTTTTGTAACTTTGTAAGGTATTGCACACTTTGTGATAATGCGAACTCCGATGAAAAGCGATGCCGTACATCGGGGCTTAAAATGCTGAAACTAACAACGGAATAACTAAAAAAACTCGTGATATATGAAAAAATTGGCTTTTGGTATTGATATCGGTGGTATCAACACTGCATTTGGATTGGTTGATGAACAGGGCGAACTTGTTGCCGAGTCGAAAATCTCTACGGCAGCACACCCATACTACTCGGATTATACTACTTATGTCGCTTTGCTTTGTCAGGAGATGCACAAACTATTCGATAGTGTAGCGGCTGATAGTGCGTTGGTCGGTATCGGTATCGGTGCTCCGAATGCGAACTTCTATACGGGTACGGTCGATACTCCTGCAAACCTTTGGAAGTTTAAGGGCGATGAGCCGGTGCAGGATGAGAAGTTGCGTGTATTCCCTCTGGCAGCGGATATCGCCAAGAGTTTCCCGGGGATGCCAATCTACGTTACCAACGACGCCAACGCTGCAACTATCGGCGAGATGGTCTATGGTAATGCTCGTTGGATGAGAGATTTCGTGATGATTACGCTCGGCACGGGCGTAGGCTCGGGTTTTGTGGCCAACGGCGAGATGATTTACGGACACGATGGCTTTGCGGGCGAGGCGGGTCATATCATCATCGAGCGTGATGGCCGTGAGTGTGGTTGCGGTCGTCGTGGCTGTTTGGAGACCTACTGCTCGGCAATCGGCGTTAAGCGTACCGCTTTCGAACTGATGGCAAAACTCAACGCTCCATCCGAGTTGCGTAGCGTTCCGTTTGCCGAACTCGACTCGGCACAGGTGGCAGCAGCGGCAGCCAAGGGTGATGTTATTGCGTTGGAGACCTTCCGTCTGACAGGTATGCGTTTGGGCCGTGCGTTGGCAGATATCGTGACCATAACTTCGCCAAAGGCGATATTTATCTTCGGTGGTTTGGCAAAGGCCGGCGAGCTGTTGTTTAAGCACGTTCGCGACTATATGGAGGAGTCGATGTTGTTCGCCTTCAAGAATAAAGTGCAGGTGCTTCCTTCGGCATTGCAGGATAAGAATGCTGCGATTTTGGGAGCTTCGGCACTTGGGTGGAAGGAGCTTAAGAAGTAACAGATTTGTTCTATGTGGGGCGGGTTCATCTCGCCCCAAATCATAAAAAGAGAGTGCGGATGAGGACCAAAGAGCGTTATGCTGCAATTATCGACTATTTCGAGCGAGCAATGCCCGAGGCGGAGAGCGAGTTGAACTTTTCGTCGCCATTTGAACTGTTGGTGGCGGTGATTTTGTCGGCACAGTGTACCGACAAGAGGGTCAATATGGTAACCCCGACATTTTTTGCGACATTTCCGACTCCGCAGGCTCTGGCAGAGGCTTCGGTCGAGGAGGTCTATGGGGTTATTCGCAGCATATCCTACCCCAACAATAAGGCGAAAAATCTGGTGGGTATGGCAAAGATGTTGCTCGCCGAGTTTGGTGGCGAAGTGCCATCCGATATCGAGCAGATGATGCGATTGCCGGGTGTAGGTCGCAAGACTGCAAATGTCGTAGGTGCAGTGATTTGGCAGCGTGAAGTTATGCCTGTCGATACCCACGTTTTCCGTGTGTCACATCGCATCGGTCTGGTGCCGCAATCGGCAAAGACTCCGTATGCGGTCGAGCAACACCTCGAACGCAATATTGCAGCACCGCTACTGCCGAAGGCTCACCATTGGCTCATCCTGCACGGCCGCTACACCTGCACCGCCCGAAAGCCGAAGTGCGAGGAGTGTGGCATAGCGTCGTGGTGCCGAAGATTTGCCCGATTGGAGAAAAATAGTTATCTTTGTCGCTGATGATACTTGAAAAGGCGAAAATAGAGCAGTTGCGACAGATTTTCGAGACGTCGCAACGCATTGTAGTGGTGTCGCACACCAACCCCGATGGCGATGCTATGGGGTCGTCGTTGGCACTTGCGGGGGTGTTGCAACAGCAGGGCCATACGGTGCATTGCATCGTGCCGAACCGCTTCCCGTACTATATGAAGTGGGTGCCAAAGAGCGACGAGATTATTGTGCATAGTGCCGACAAGTTGGGCTTTGCCGAGGCTGTGATTGCCGATGCCGACTGCATTGTGTGTGCCGATATGAGTTCGTTGTCACGCCTCGAAGAGTTGGGCGACCTAATCAAGGCAAATACGAAGGCCCGTCGAGTGTTGATTGACCACCACCTCTCGCCAAGCGAGGAGTTCGATGTGATGTTCTCGTTTCCGGAGTCGTCATCGACCGCCTTTGTGGTCTATTCGCTGATTGTCGAGATGTTTGGCAAAGAGGCTATCGACCAGACTATCGCCACGCAACTCTATGTGGGAATTATGACCGATACGGGCAACTTTGCCTTCTCGTATCTTACGCCCGAATTGTTCCGAGCCGTTGCCGCATTGAGCGAGACAGGTATCGATATTCCGCAAATCTACAACAACGTCTATAACTCCTTTACCGAGGGTCGAGCAAAGTTGTTTGGCTATGTTATAAATCGCAAGATGAAGAGCCTTGCGAAGGGTACGGTCGCCTATATGTCGCTCACGGAGGAGGAGATGCGTCGCTTCTGGTTTCAGCAGGGCGATAGCGAGGGCTTTGTGAACTATCCGCTGACAATCAAGAAGATGCGAATGTCAGCAATGTTCACCGAGCAGAATGGCTTTATCCGTGTGTCGTTGCGTTCGCGTGGTAATGTGGATGTGAACGAGTTTGCTCGTCGCTACTTCGACGGAGGCGGTCATCGCAACGCTGCCGGTGGCAAGTCGTTCAAGCCGATGGAGGAGACCATAAAACACTATATTGCGGCGGTTGAGGAGTTCCACGCCGAGGGAAAAGTTTAAGAAGTTTATACGATGCTCAAAACCTATATACGACTGCTCAAATTTGCATCGCCAATTAGCCGCTATGCAGTTCCGTACTTCATCTTTGCAGTACTTCACGCAATTTTCAACACGCTGACCTATGCGTTGATTATCCCGATACTCAACACGATGTTCGACAAGAGTTTTGCGTTCGTACCGCAATATGAGGTGCCGCACTTCTCGTTCGATAATGCAACCCTTACACAGTGGCTTAACTACGCCTATACGCACATCTTTGGCGAGGAGTTCAATATGACCTACGTCTTGGCTCTGTTGTCGGTGGCGGTGATATTGAGCAACGTGTTGAGCAATGCGTTCCGCTATTTCAGTGCCTATACGGTCGAGCAGATGCGTGCGACAACGCTGCTGCGTATGCGTCGTGCGATGTTCGACAACATCGTCAATATGAATGTGGGCTATTTCAGCGAACAACGCAAGGGCGATATTATCTCGAAAATCACCTCCGATGTTATGTCGGTGCAGTTCTGTATCACAAATACGTTGCAGGTCGCTTTCCGTGAGCCGTTCCTCATTATCGGCTATCTGGTGCTGATGATTAAGGTGTCGTGGGAGATGGCACTCTTTGCAGCACTCTTCTTGCCTGTTGTGGGTGTTATTATCGGCTCGATTGTCAAGCGTCTGCGTCACCCTGCCAACCGTATGCAGCAGGGTATGGGCGACTTGGTAACCGTTATCGACGAGTCGCTTACGGGTATCAAGATTATCAAGACGTACAACGCCATAGATTATGTAAAGAGCAAATTCCACACAATCAATAGCGAGATTGCTCGACTGATGTTGTGGATGGCACGTCGTCAGCAGCTGGCTTCGCCTATGAGTGAGTTTTTGGGCATTACGGCGGTGGGCGTAGTGCTTGTCTTTGGAGGCTCGTTGGTGATGAAGGGCACGTTGAGTGCTGCGGGCTTTATAGCCTTTATCGCGGCATTCTCGCAGATTACCCGCCCTGTCAGAGCCTTTATTGACCAATTTGCCAACATCAATCAGGGTGTTGCGGCGGGCGAACGTATCTTCTCGATTATCGATTGCCAGAGCAGCGTAACCGATGCGGCTGATGCTATCGAGTTTGAGGGTCTGAAAGAGGGTATCGAGTTCTGCAATGTATCGTTTACGTACGATGGTGCGAGAGAGGTGCTTCACAACATCTCGTTCAAGGTTTGCCGAGGCGAAACGCTTGCATTGGTAGGTGCTTCGGGCGGTGGTAAATCGACCATCAGCGAACTTGTACCACGATTTTACGATGTGAGCGGTGGTGAGATATGGGTCGATGGCCGACCTATTGCGGCATACCGCCAGCAGTCGTTGCGTCGCTATATAAGCCTTGTGTCGCAGGATACGATTCTCTTCAACGATACCATCGAGTCGAATATCGCACTCGGTTGCGAGGGTGCTACGCACGACGATATCGTCAGGGCTGCCCGTGTGGCAAATGCTCACGACTTTATCGAGGCGGCACCGGAGGGGTATCAAACCAATATCGGCGACCGTGGTGCAAAACTCTCGGGCGGACAGCGTCAGCGAGTAAGTATTGCCCGTGCGGTGCTGAAAAATCCTGAAATTCTTATTTTGGATGAGGCCACCTCGGCACTCGATACCGAGAGCGAACGCCTTGTGCAGGATGCCCTTACGAAGTTGCTCAAAGGTCGTACCTCGATTGTAGTGGCACACCGTTTGAGTACGATTCGCCACGCCGATAAGATTATCGTTATCGATGAGGGCCGTATTGCCGAGCAGGGAACGCACGAGGAGTTGATTGCCAACGGCGGAATCTATGCTAAACTTATCGAGATGCAGAGCCTAAAATAGACCCCGAACGATGAAACGTCTTGTATTGTTGGTAGTAGCCTCGCTCGTTGCAGCATCGGCATCGTCGCAGATATATGTGAAACTCAACGCACTGTATGCGGTGGTGGGCGTTATCAATCCATCGTTGGAGGCTGTCGTTACGCCTAACTCGTCGTTGGCGGTCGATATCACCTACTCGCCGTGGCGAAGCGTACGCGGACACCACGCCAACTTCGGCTTCTTCTTGGGCGAATACCGCTACTATTTCAAGCAGGCTGCAAAAGGTTGGTACGTTAGTGGCAATCTCGGCTTGGGTGCATTCGATATCAGCAAACCTTCAACCACAATGGGTCATCTGCATATCAAAAGGGGCTACGGCAAAGGCTTCGGTATTATGGGCGGAGTCGGTGCGGGCTATCAGCATACGTTCCGTGAGCGTTGGGTTGTCGATGCATTTATTGCGGTCGATTTTATGCGTTCGTGGTATAACGGCTATGCAGAAAATGGCGAAATAATAATGAATCCGCAGGGCCACGAAGATTATCTTCACCCCGACCCATTTAACGGTTCGAGCGAATTTATACCGGCAAAAGTGGGTGTATCAATCGGTTACAGAATCTTTAACCCGAAGGGTTCGAAGGGCAAAAAAGGATAAAAACTCGCATTTTTTTACGCTTTTGCAAATTTTTCTTTTGCAAAATCAAATTTTAGTTTTACCTTTGCACCTCGCATAGTCCACACTAACGCGATTAATTAGGAACAAAACAATAAAAAGATACGATTATGGCAATGAAGAGAACTTATCAGCCTTCTCGTCGCAAGAGAATCAACAAACACGGTTTCCGTGCGAGAATGGCTACTGCTAACGGACGTAAGGTCTTGGCAGCACGTCGTGCAAAAGGACGTAAGAAGTTGACTGTATCCGACGAGGCTACATTCAAGTACAACTAAAACCAAACCGCTTCCGATTACGACGGAGCGGTTTTTGTTTTCAGTGTGAGGGTGAGTTTGCAGGGTTGCTATGGCGACTCTGCAAAATTTTATTTGGTGGTAGGCTCAACAACTCAAATATTTTTGTAACTTTGTACGAGAAAGGGTAAAGCAATAAACACATACGCCCTCTCGGATAGATGCACGCTACAATTTACGATATAGCACTAACGTTTGTTGAACATCTCGGGCCACGAGGTGTGGCACATCTTATCGAGCGTTTTGGTAGTGCCGAGGCGGTCTTTGCTGCCAGCGAGGCGGAGTTGCTCTCGCTCGGCGAGTTGCGTAGCGATATCGCACGTCAAATTGCGGGTCGCACCTCTTTTTCGCAAGCCGAACGCGAGTTGAAACATTGCCAGAAGCACAATATCGTACCCGTTGCCGTGACCGATGACGCCTATCCGCAACGTCTGCGATTTATCCCCGACCCGCCACACGTTATGTATGTTATGGGCAACATCGAGGCCCTGCATCAGCAGCACGCACTTGCGGTTGTAGGCACTCGTCGTATGACTACCTATGGCGAGCGAATGTGCAATTCGATTGTTGAGGGTGTCGCCCAATGCCGCCCCGATACCGCCATTATCAGCGGTTTGGCGTATGGCTCCGATGCGGCGGCTCATCGTGCCGCGTTGGTCTGCAATCTGCCTACGGTGGGCGTGATAGCCAATGCATTGCCGACAATTATACCTGCGGCAAACAGAGGTTTGGCATCCGATATCATCGCCAGAGGTGGTGCGATTGTGACCGAGGTGTCGTCGCAAACACCAAGCAATGGCAACCTATACATTCCACGTAACAGAATTGTCGCCGCACTTGCCGATGGTCTGCTTGTCGTCGAGTCGGGTATCAGCGGTGGGTCGTTGCATACGGCAAAGGCTGCCGATGGATATTCGCGTACGGTGATGGCTCTTCCGGGGCGTGCTACCGATACGATGTCGGCAGGTTGTAACCATTTGATATATACGGGCGTAGCTCGATTGGTGGCATCGGCAGAGCAACTGCTGTCGCAACTCGGTTGGGAGGCAGCCTCGCCAACGGCACACGTTCGAGCAGAGCTCTCGCCTTTGGAGGATAACGAACGCCGATTGCTCGCTTGCTTTGCAGATTCGGCAGAGGCTGTGTCGATAGATACGCTCATCGTGAAGAGTGGTTTTACGGCTGCCGAGGTGAGTGCCATTCTCTTCAATTTGGAGATGTCGGGCGTGGTTAGGGAGTTGCCGGGAAAGATGTTCGAGAAGTTAATAAGTGATTGATATGCTGATAGATACACATTCGCACCTCTACGACGAGGCTTTCGATGATGACCGCCAAATTGCCCTGCAACGGGCCAAGGATGCGGGGGTTGGCCGATTGTTGTTGCCAGCCATAGATGCGGAGAGCAACGAGCGGATGTTCGATATGGTACGCAATTGCGATGGCTATGCGGTGGCTATGATGGGGTTGCACCCTACGTCGGTGAACGATAACCCCGATTGGCAACGCGATTTGGAGCGGGTGGAGCACTATTTGGCAGAGCCGCCTGTTGGGATAGGTCGCTTCTGTGCTGTTGGCGAGATAGGTCTCGATTTGTATTGGAGCAGCGATTTCGAGGAGCAGCAACGGTGTGCATTTGAACGACAAATCGAGTTGGCTCTGTCGTACGATTTGCCGATAGTTGTCCATACTCGCAACGCTTGGGAGCAGATGTGCGATTGCATAGAGAAGTATGCGGGACGTGGTTTGCGAGGTGTTTTTCACGCCTTTTCGGGCGAGGAGCAGCACTATCACCGATTGATGGCTTGTGGCGACTTTCTCTTCGGCATAGGCGGCACGGTGACCTACAAAAAGAGCAAAGTTGCCGAGTTGGTCGAGTGGGTTATTCCGTTGGAGCGTATAGCGTTGGAGACCGACTGCCCATACTTGCCTCCGGTGCCACATCGTGGTGAACGCAACGAGTCGGCATACGTTGCCATCGTCTGCGATAAGGTGGCGGCGTTGAAGGGCGTATCGGCAGAGGAGGTGGCACGCATAACGACAGAGTCGGCCGTGCGAATGTTTGGATTGTAAAAAATGTAACAGATATGGAGAACAAAACACGAATTCTTGTAATCTACACGGGTGGTACAATCGGTATGCAGCGTGATAGTAACGGCACGCTTATCCCATTCGATTTTAATACAATCGAGCAGGAGTTTCCCTCGATTAGACACCTGAATGTCGATATATCGGTGCATAAGATGCCGCCAATCGACTCGTCGAATGTGACTCCCGATTTGTGGATGGAGCTGTCACACATTATCGCTCAATCGTACGACAAGTTCGATGGCTTTGTGGTGCTGCACGGTACCGACACGATGTCCTATACCGCTTCGGCATTGAGTTTTATGCTCGAAAATCTGTCGAAGCCGATTGTCTTTACGGGTAGCCAGATACCGATGGGTATTCTCCGCACGGATGGTCGCGAAAATCTGATTACCGCCATCGAGATTGCTGCACTGCGACGCTTCGGAAGGGCTGTGGTGCCGGAGGTTTCGCTCTATTTTCAGAACAAGTTGTTCCGTGCAAATCGTACGACAAAACTCTCGGCAGATGCACTCAACGCCTTCGACTCGCCAAACTACCCACCGTTGGCAGAGGTGGGTGTAAATATCGTTTTCAACGATAACTATATCCGCCAGCCACGTCTGCGTGATGGCAATTTGAGTATATCAAACCGCTTTGCGACCGATGTTGTGGTGCTGAAACTCTTCCCTGGAATTTCGGAGCAGACCCTGCGTTCGATGTTGTCGGTTGAGGGACTCCGAGGGGTCGTGTTGGAGAGCTTCGGAACGGGTAACGCACCGACGGCGGAATGGTTTATTGATATCCTCCGCGAGGCTATCGACCGAGGTGTTACCATCCTGAATGTCACACAGTGTGTGCGAGGCAGAGTCGCTATGGAACTCTACGAGACGGGTGTGCGTTTGCAGGATATCGGCGTGATTACGGCTCGTGATATGACCAGTGAGGCGGCAGTTACGAAATTGATGTGGGTGTTGGCGAATACGACCTCGAAAGAGGAGGTTGTCGAGCTGATGATGCAAAATCTCCGAGGCGAATTTACGGAGTAAAACTTTGCTCGAACAAAAAATAATTTGTATATTTCGGACTGATAAAGGCACGTTAGTGCCGACATTGTGCTGTTTTTTGAATGCAAGTTATTGATATGCAAAAGGTTGTATCAATAATTGTTTGCTGTGGTTATCGTGCCTGTTGAGGGCGGATAAGGTGCAGAACAGCCGAAATAGGAGGCGAAAATAGACTTAAAACGAATAAAAAGAGAACTAATTCAAAATTTTTTTAACTTATTAAAAACAACTATGAAAAAATTATTTTTGATTTTGGCAGTTGCTGCGTTGTCGTTCAGCACTGCAATCGCACAGGAGGCAGCAACAGAGGCTCCTGTTGAGGGTACAGAGGTTGAGCAGGTTGAGGCTCCAGCAGAGGCTGCTCCTGCAATCGACACCGAAGTTCAGATCGAGGGTGAGTCTATGCACCACGTTTTGATGCAGAAGTTCCTCGAAGGTGGTTGGGGATGGATGCTCCCAATCCTCATCGTATTGGTACTCGGTATGGCTATCGCTATCGAGCGTATCCTCTTCCTTGCACTTTCGACAATCAACACCAAGAAATTTATCGCAGATGTTGAGGCTGCTTTGAACGAGGGTGGTATCGAGGCTGCAAAGGCAGTATGCTGCAATACAAAGGGCCCTATCGCATCGATCTATTGGCAGGGTCTCGACCGCTATGAGCAGGGTCTCGACGCAGTTGAGAAGGCAGTTGTATCGTACGGTTCGGTTCAGACAGGTCAGTTGGAGTCGGGTCTTGGTTGGTTGTCGTTGTTCATCTC
>JAZRCC010000052.1:0-5916 GCA_045635405.1 Alistipes sp. | reverse complement strand
GTCGCTCTGTTCGCCTCGATGATTGTCTATGGCGTCGCTTTCGACTTCTTCAACGTATCGGGTGCATTGTTCGTTGAGCGTGAGGCTACAAGCGATATGCAGGCATCGGCTCAGGGTCTGTTTATGTTGATGACCAACGGTATCGGTGCATCGATAGGTACTTGGATTGCAGGCAATGTAGTAAATCACTTCTGTGCGTGGAACGCCGACGGATACTTCGTGGCACGTCCCGACGTATGTGGCGGTTGGCCTGTCGTATGGGCAATTTTCGCAGGCTATGCGTTGGTTGTGGCACTGATGTTTGCGATTGTTTTCAAATACAAGCACCAGCCTGAAAAGGCGTAAAACAGAGTGTTTTAGACAAAACGAGAGGCTATCCGATTGGATAGCCTCTCGTTGTTTGAGGGGGGGGGCTGTGAAAAAGCCGCCGAGATTTAAGGTCGAGTAAGGTTGGTGGCGAGAAACCCTTAACAGCCTTTAACCACCATTAATAACCATTAAAAACCTTTTTCGGCAAAGCCGACCGCCGCAAAACGCCGCGAAGGGAGATTAGGGAGTTTAAGGAGTTTAGGGAGAGCGACCACAGCAAAAAACAAATAAAACCCCTAACGACTCTAACGCCGCTAACACCTCTAACGAAACAACGGCTTTGTAGCAATCGCCACAAAGCCGTTGCCGCAAAGCGAGCAAAACGCAGAAATCCCTCTTGTTAGACGGCTTCAACTATAATTTTGCCTTAATAGCACGAGTCTGCTCCTCATAACCCGGCTTTTCGAGGAGGGCAAACATATTGCGTTTGTAATCCTCGACACCCGGCTGGTTGAATGGGTTGACTCCAAGCAGATAGCCGCTGATACCGCACGCCTTCTCGAAGAAGTAGATCAACGCACCGAGAGAACGCTCATCGATTTGTGGAATCTCTACACGTAGGTTTGGCACACCACCATCGACGTGGGCAATCTGAACGCCCAACTCTGCCATCTTGTTGATTTCGTGCAGACGCTTGCCGGCGAGGTAGTTCAAGCCATCGAGGTCGGCCGCATCTGCCTCAACCTTCACCTCGTAAGCAGGTTTTGCAACCGAGATAATGGTCTCGAACAGCGTGCGTTCGCCATCCTGAATATATTGACCCATCGAGTGAAGGTCGGCCGTAAGCGTTACGCTTGCAGGGTAGATACCCTTGCCATCCTTACCCTCGCTCTCGCCGTATAGTTGCTTCCACCACTCGTTGATATTCATCAATTTAGGTTCGTACGAGCCGAGAATCTCAATCTTCTTGCCCTGCTGATAGAGTGCGTTACGAACGGCTGCATATTGAGCCGAGATATTCTCCTCATAAGAGGTTCCCGCCTTGGTAGCCTCCTCCATAGCCTTTGCACCTTCAACCAATGCTGCGATATCGACACCGCCAACTGCCAACGGAAGCAGTCCGACAGGCGACAACACCGAGAAACGACCACCCACGTTGTCAGGAATTACGAATGTGGTGTAGCCCTCGTTGTTGGCCAAAGTCTTCAACGCACCACGAGCCTTGTCGGTAACGGCAACGATACGCTCGCGAGCACCCTCCTTACCGTAGCGACGCTCAATCTCCTCCTTGATAATGCGGAAGGCGATAGCAGGCTCGGTTGTTGTACCCGACTTCGAAGCGACGATAGTTGCAATCGAGTATGGTTTCAACGCTTCGAGCATCTCGCCGAGATAGTCCTCCGAGATATTTTGACCGGCAAAGAGCACGATTGGGTCTTTGTGGGTTTTGTGCAACAACTCGAATGAGTTGGTCATTGCGTCGATTACCGCCTTGGCACCGAGATACGAGCCACCAATACCGATACAGATTACCACTTCGGCACACTTGCGAAGACGCTCGGCAGCCTCATTTACGGCTGCGAGGTGGGCTGCATCGATGTCGGATGGGAGTGTAATCCAACCCAGAAAATCGGCACCGGCACCCTTACCTGCGTGCAGGAGTTCATTTGCTGCAATAGCCTCTTGTTTGAGGCTCTCCGATGGCTCTACGCCACACTTGCGGAGGTCTAATTTGAGAAGTTCCATAGCAAAAAAAATGTGTTGTATTTGTTATTATTAAGTGTTGTATCTGCACAATTCGACAACCGCATTGCGGGGTGCGGTTGAAAATCTTATCAAAGGTAATATTTTTTTTTGAAAAACCTATAAATTATATCCATCTTTTTTTCTACCTTTGCTATCGAATAGACACCTACCCTATTGGGTAGGTTTATAATCTCCTGTTCGGGGGCTATTCAAAGGACGGTTTAGACAAAAATTTATTAAAAAACGTAGTATATATGGGTTTCTTTTCATTAACACAAAATCTGGCGGTCGATCTTGGTACAGCCAACACCCTTATCGTGCATAACGACGAGGTGCAGATCGACGAGCCTTCGGTTATTGCTGTCGATACCCACACCGGAGCTCTCGTTGCATCGGGTGAAAAGGCGGCAAAGTTTATCGGCAAAACTCCTGACGGCATCCGCACAATCCGCCCTCTGAAAGATGGTGTGATTGCAGACTTCACGGCAACCGAGATGTTGTTGAAAGACTTTATTCAACGCATCAAGACTTCGAGTTCGCTCTTCTCACCATCGCTCCGTATGGTAATCTGCATCCCTTCGGGTTCGACCAACGTCGAGATTAAGGCGGTGCGTGACTCGGCAGAGCACGCCGGAGGTCGCGACGTAGCGATGATTTTCGAGCCTATGGCGGCCGCTCTGGGTGCAGGACTCGACGTAGAGGCTCCCGAGGGCAATATGATTATCGACATCGGTGGCGGAACATCCGAGATTGCCTGCATATCGTTGGGCGGTATCGTATGTTCGAAGTCTATCAATGTGGCAGGTGACGTCTTTACAACCGACATTATGAACTACATCCTCAAACAGCACAACATCCGTATCGGAGAGCGTACTGCCGACCGCATCAAACGCAACATCGGTGCCGCACTTACCGAGTTGGAGGATGAGCCAGAGGATATGAAGATTACCGGTCCGAGCGTATTTACGGCTCTCCCACAGACCGTAATCCTCAATTATAGCGAGATTGCCTACGCACTCGAAGCGTCGCTCACGAAGTTGGACGAGGCAGTTATGGATGTGCTTACGGAGATGCCACCAGAGTTGTACTCCGACGTTGTCGAGAATGGTATCTACCTCGCAGGTGGTGGTGCCCTCATCAAGGGTCTCGACAAGCGTCTGTCCGACAAGACAGGTATTCCATTCCACATTGCCGAGGACCCTCTGCGTGCAATCGTTCGCGGAACAAATATCGCATTGAAGAATATGGACAAGTTCCAATTCTTGTTGCGAGGCTAATCGAAGTGTAGAATTGGTAGTGGGAGGCGATAACCCTCCCACTGCATTGCAAAGTACGGTAGATGTACAAACTGCTTTACTTCATACGCAACTCTTATGTGGCGATAATCTTTTTCATATTGGAGATTATCGCCATAGCGTGCTATTTGAACTCTACCCCATACACCGAATCGCGACTTATTGCCGCCAACAACGCCATCTTCGGCTCGTTCGACCGCCTTGTGACCGATGCGACGTCGTACTTCTCGTTGCGACGCGAGAATGCAAAACTCGTGGAGCGTATTGTCGAGTTACAAAACAGCCTCAACGACTACGCCACTCGCTACCCCGAACCTATCGAGGTGGGGCAGAGTATGCGTAATCTGCACCACATCGCCGCAAAGGTGATGTCGAACTCGCTCAACCGCGAAGCCAACTACATCGTCCTCAACAAGGGCGAGAACGACGGTGTGCGAATCAATATGGCGGTGCTGACCGTCGATGGCTACGCCGTAGGCAGCATCACCAACTGTACACAACACTACTCCATTGCCCGCTCGCTGCTCAATACCGACCAACGTTTCAGCGTCCGCCTCGGCAGAGACCACAGCATAGGCTCGCTCTATTGGGCAAAGGATGACGCCTACACCTTGCGATTGGACGACGTGTCGAAGTATGCCACCATCGAGCGAGGCGAGACGGTCGAGGCTTCGGGCTTCTCGTTGTACTTCCCTGCGGGGACCCGTATCGGCACAATCGAGGAGGCTCAACTCTCCGCCGATGGGATGACCTACAAATGCCGCGTAAGGCTCGCTGCCGATATCGCACGATTGCAGAACGTGGTTTTGGTCGATAATAGCGAAGTGGGTGAGATTAGGTATATACAGGAGAATCCGCAACCAGCAGCCGATGACTCTATGGATGATCAAACCAACTAAACCGAGCAGAGAATGGAGAGACAACGACACTACATACTCTTTGTGATGGTGGTACTCGCTTTGCAGTGCCTGCTGCTCAACCACCTCACCATCAGCACTCTGTTTGCTCCGATGGTATATGTCGCCATACTGATAGTTATGCCGCTCGACTCTTCGCAGTTGAAGATGTTGATGACGGCACTGATACTCGGTGCCTTCATCGATGTGACGATGGGCACGGTTGGCCTTAATGCGCTTACGACACTCCCCGTTGCGATGTTGCGTCGCCCGATGTTGCGTCACGTTGCCAACCTCTCGGACTACGCTCTTGCCAACGACATCCCAACGATAAAGCTCCTCGGCGTACATCGATTCTACACCTACATAACCGCGATGGTTGTGCTGCACTCGCTCATATTCTTCACGATGGAGCAGTTGTCGTTCTTCAACTTCTGGTACTTCGTGTTGCGATTGGTGATTTGCACACTCTCGTCGGTGCTGCTTGTTATGGTACTTTTGCGCCTGTTTAACACAAGATTTGAGGCAAAATGAGGTACAACTCCCATAACAACTTACGCCGAGTAGGCACCCAACTCATCGTCGTTGCCATCTTCGCATTCTACTTCGGAGGTCTTGTCTGGATGCAGTTGAGCAGTGCCGACTACGACTCGCAGGCGGAGAGCAACTACATCTCCTATCTGCACGAGACTCCCCCACGAGGCGAGATTTTCGACCGCAATGGCGACTATCTGGTACAAAATCAGGTCTGCTACGACCTCATCATAACGCCCTACAAGGTGAAACAGCCATTCGATACGGTGCAGTTTGCCAAAATTACGGGTATCGAGTTGTTCCGACTGAAACGAGCCTTGAAGCGACTGCCCGCAAAATCTCGCGACAAGACAATCATCGCACGTCGATTGAGCAGCGAGGCAAATATCCGCTTGCAGGAGGAGGGTATCGAGGGCTTTACGACCAAAAAGAGTACTATGCGAAACTACCCTCGCCCTGTGGCTGCCCACCTATTGGGCTACATCGCCGAGATTGACGAGAGGGGTTTGCGATACAGAGCCCACGAGAACTTCTACGAAGAGCGCGACTATATCGGTAAGTCGGGTTTGGAGGCGGAGTACGAACATCAACTGCGTGGCGAGAAGGGTCTTATTCGCTACAACCGCAAAGAGAAGATAGACGAGGTGGAGGTGCCAAGTGTTCCGGGCAAAGATTTGACCTGCACCATCGACCGCCGTCTGCAAGAGTTTGCCGAGGAGCTTTTGAAGGGCAAGGTTGGCTCGGTGGTGGCAATCGAGCCGGAGACGGGAGAGATTCTCGTTATGGCATCGTCGCCAACATACGACCTCAACGAGAGTTCGGGCCCGCAGTGGGGCAACTACTATATGCAACTGCTCAACCACGAGGTGCGTCGTCCGCTGCTCAACCGCACAACCAAGTCGTCGCAACCTCCCGGCTCGACCTTCAAGTTGGTCAATGCCCTGATTGCCTTGCAGGAGGGCGTTCTGAAACCGCAAGACCGCTACGAGTGCCACCTCGGCTACCACTACGGCAAAATCAAGATGGGGTGCCACCCTCACGCATCGCCGCTAAATCTCGACTTTGCGATTGCTACCTCGTGCAACGCCTACTTCTGTAACGTCTTTCGTGCGATACTCGAAAACAAGCGTTACAAA
>JAZRCC010000051.1:0-3779 GCA_045635405.1 Alistipes sp. | reverse complement strand
TGTTCTACTGCGGTGGTGCCAACAGTATGCGAGGATGGGCTCCACGTATGTTGGGACCAGGCTCGTCACCACTCCCCGATAATGTGGTCTATCCTACGCAGATGGGAGATATGAAGTTGGAGGCAAATATCGAGTTCCGATTCCCAATATGGGGTATCTTCCAGGGTGCTACGTTTATCGATGCGGGTAATGTGTGGTACATCGGTCGCGATGGCGTGGAGTACCCCGATAGCTCCGTTTTCCGTTTCGATACGTTCTACAAGCAGCTGGGCCTGAATACGGGTATCGGCTTGCGTCTCGATATCAAATTTGCGATACTCCGACTCGATTGGGGTATTCAGCTCCACTCTCCAAACCGCCCTGCGGGAGAGCGTTGGATACACAACTTCAAGTGGAAGAATACGTCACTTAATTTCGGTGTCGGCTTCCCATTCTAACAAAAAACTACTACTTTTGCACCGCAATGACACATATAGAGTATAAATATCTGCACAAAATCGATTCGCCGAAGGAGCTTCGCAAACTCTCGATTGACGAGTTGCCGACGTACTGCGACGAGTTGCGACAATATATTATAGAGGAGTGCTCGAAAAATCCGGGACACCTTGCATCGTCGCTCGGTGCCATCGAGATTGCCGTAGCCATACACTATGTCTATGATACGCCATTCGACCGACTGATTTGGGATGTGGGTCATCAGGCATACGCCCACAAAATCATCACGGAGCGTCGCGAGGCGTTCAAAACCAATCGCAAACGTGGCGGTATCTGCGGTTTCCCGGCTCGCCACGAGAGCGACTACGACGCATTTGGTGCGGGTCACGCATCGGTGTCGATATCGGCAGCCTACGGAATGGCAAAGGCTGCAATGCTCACGGAGCAGAGCTTCAAGACCATAGCGGTTATCGGCGACGGCTCAATGACGGGCGGCTTGGCATTCGAGGGTATGAACAACGCCGGTGTCGATAAGCACGCCGATATGCTCGTTATACTCAACGATAATAATATGTCGATTGACTGCTCGACAGGTGCGTTGAACAACTACCTGCTGCGGATGACTACATCGCGACACTACAACCGCTTTAAGCAGGGGCTGTGGTCGTTGCTGTCGCACATTCCACCCGTATTGCGACTCTTTCGCAAGGTTGGCAATGCTATAAAGCACGGATTGTTGCAGAATAGCAACCTCTTCGAGAGTTTCGGCTTCCGTTACTTTGGCCGCATCGATGGACACGATGTGCGACTGTTGGTACGCACCCTCAAAGCCCTCAAAGAGATACGCTCGCCAAAGTTGCTGCACGTCATCACCCAGAAGGGCCACGGCTATCAGCCTGCGGAGGAGAACCTCACCGTATGGCACGCTCCGGGCAAGTTCAATCCCGATACGGGCGAACGATACTCCTCGTCGAGCGATGTGGCACGCTATCAGGATGTATTTGGCGAGACGTTGGTTGAGTTGGCACAACAGATGCCGAGCGTTGTGGGTATTACACCCGCTATGCCTACTGGGTGCTCGCTGAATTTGATGATGCAGGCGATGCCCGACCGCTGTTTCGATGTTGGTATTGCCGAGGCTCACGCCGTGACATTCTCGGCAGGTTTGGCAGCAGCAGGTTGCCACCCGGTTTGCAATATCTACTCCACATTTATGCAACGTGCCTACGACAGCATTATACACGATGTGGCTCTGCAATCTCTCCCCGTGACACTCTGCCTCGACCGTGGTGGAATTGTGGGCGAGGATGGAGCAACGCACCACGGAATATTCGACTTGGCATACCTCTCGTCGATACCTAATATCGTTGTTGGTGCCCCTTCGGATGAGCGAGAGTTGAGGATGATGCTCTTTACGGCACTCCAATACAACAAGCCGTTTGCTATCCGCTATCCGCGTGGCAATGGACGTGGCGTGGAGTGGCGAGGCGTAGAGTTTGAGACTCTGCCGATAGGCAAGGGCCGCCAACTCCGTGAAGGCTCCGATATCGCACTGCTGGCAATAGGCAAGTGTTGCGAAATGGCGGAGGAGGCTGCTACGATGGTCGAGGCGGAGGGTATCAGTGCCGCAGTTTACGATTTGCGATATGCCAAACCTCTCAATGAGGAGATGATTATAGAGTGTGGCAGACGTTTCAGCCATATCGTAACTATCGAGGATGGCGTTATTCGTGGAGGCGTTGGCGAGGCCATTACGAAGATTTTGAACGATTGCGGCTCGACGAGTCGTGTGCATACGCTCGGTGTGCAGAATCACTTTGTCGAACACGGCAGCTGCGAGGAGTTGTATGCTGCCGAGGGCTACGATGCCGCATCGATTGCCGAGTGCATCCGTACATCGCTGAAATAGGATATATGCAAAAAATGGAGAGGGTGGCTGATTTGCTTTTAGCCACCCTCTCGCTTATATTTGCCTCCTTAATTACTATATAGCAGGGAATGCTCGGAGAAGCATTTCATCTATCGAATCGTAGTCGGTACCCTCTTTGAGCACCATCATCACCACGTTGTCGCCCGCAATAGTGCCTAGAATGTCGGGGGAGTTGATGTTGTCGATAACAACTCCTACGGCACTTGCATAACCCGACTTGGTCGAAACGACAGCCATATTGCCCGAATATTTTACGCCGTTGATAGCGTCGCTCAATCGCGAGGTGGCAATATCGTGGGTGTAGCCAATCTTCGATGGCAATACATATATGTATCCCTTTTCGCGGTGTGGGGTCTTCGAGATATTTATCTCCTTAAAGTCGCGCGACAGTGTGCTTTGTGTTGCACATACGCCATAACTTGCAAGGTGCTTGATGAGTTCCTCTTGGGAGCCAACCAACTCCTCTGAAATGATTTTTCTGATAAGATTCAGACGATCGTTTTTCTTTCCCATATGTTTAGTAGTTTTTTGCATCACAAAGATAGGTATAAATTACAAATTTTAACATCATTTTGCAAAAAAAGCACTAAAATTTTGCAGATTATCGAATCTTCACTATATTTGCAATCGCAATTGGGAGTTTAGCTCAGCTGGTTCAGAGCATCTGCCTTACAAGCAGAGGGTCGGCGGTTCGAATCCGTCAACTCCCACAAGACAAAACTGCGAAAAAGGCGTCGAACTCTCGACGCCTTTTTGTTTTGTCTTGTGGAGCTGTGTGACAAATTTATTTGGTCAACACAGCACCATAAGACAAAAAAGATGTTGATTTATCAACTTTTCGCTGCTTTGTCTTGTATGGGCCCCCGCGGGAGCGTACGGATCGACGAGCAACGCGAGTCAATCCGCAAAGTTAGGTAAGGTCAATTAAGGTCGTGTAAAGTTAAGTAAGGTCAAATAGGGTATTTTCTTTGCAGATGTCCATCATTCGGGATAGGGTCGTTAACACTTCGGAGGTCGGCTAATTTCGATTTTTTGACAAATCCTTCGCCGTAAATTGTAAAATATAAAAAAAGTGGTTATCTTTGTCACATCCATTGCGGATATGGTGTAATTGGTAGCCACGTCAGACTTAGGATCTGATGCCGAGAGGCGTGGGGGTTCGAGTCCCTTTATCCGCACGAGCGACCTTTTCGGGTCGCTTTTTTTGTGCGGGTAAAGGGACTCGCACTGACTGTGGCGGCTCGGCAGACTTTTTGTGGTCGGTGGTTGTTTGCTATGCAAATACTCGTGCTTGCTGTGCGATGGTGTTTGAAAATAGATTTTCGCCACCTCGCCCATCAATCCCGACAATCTTCGATTGCAACCCCCCCCCTCCTTTTGGTCTGCACTCGCTCTGCTGACCGCAGTTCGAGTC
>JAZRCC010000050.1:0-10557 GCA_045635405.1 Alistipes sp. | reverse complement strand
GTACAGTTGCCCGTACACCGCATTTCGAGTGCGGCCCGTTCGACCACTCCGGCACCTCTCCTTGCTTTCAGGGTGCAAATATAGAAACAATTTTTTAATTCCAACAAAAAAGATTCAAAAAAAATATCCATTGACCACTATTTTTCGCTATTTCGCCCCTCAAAATTTCATCATTACCTTATATTTTATTACATTTGCCAATAAAAACAGACTATTTAGGCACGATTTTTCGTTATATTTGTGCAAAACCAAATACACAACAGAACAACTCGCAGAGCCAAATAGAGAGAGGAGGAGAAGATGAGAACTATATTATTTTTGGGTTTATCGACCATCGCAATACTATTGACGTCGTGCTCTGCTGCATTTCAAACAGCAGCCATAGGCGACGACATCTACAATCCACACAGCCGCACCGCCATTGCTCAAAAGCAGCAGCGGGCAGCCGAAACGGCTGTGGCAGAGGCGGAGAGTCGCCGTGCTCAATGGGAGGCTCGTCTGGCAGAGGCCCGAGCGGCGGCTGCCGAGCAGGAGTATTACGAAAGTACTATCGCAAATGCGACAGAGCAGTATCAGGCGGCAAAGATTTCGAACATTGTTGCCGATGACTACGCAAGTGCCTATGCTCGTCGTCTGATGGGCTTCGAGTCGCCGACGTATCGTATGCCGTCGAGTTACTACGCACTACGCTACTCCGACGCCTTTAACATCGCATCGACCTACGACCCATCGTACTACAATGTGATGGTTGCGGGCGACAAGGTGTGGGTTGAGCCTAAATACGTAACCTCGATGTTCGGAAGTTGGGGTGCCAGCATCGTATCGCCATACTCGTCGTGGTACTTCGGTTGGTCCACACCACGCTATTGGAACAATTGGTGGTATGGCTACCCTCACTACGGCTGGTACGACTATGGTTGGTGGAGTCCATATTGGGGCTACTTCCCACCATATCATCATCACCACCACTACCCTCACTATGGCGGCATCGGCGGCGGACATCACCACCACTTTGAGCGACCAAACGTGGTACACCGCCCAACAAACCCTGCAATTGGCAATCGTCCGATAGCGGGTCACCGACCTGCAATGAGTTCGGGCAGCAACATCGGCACATCACGCAACCCTAACACGCAGTATCGTGGTGGTACCGTAACCGGCAGCGGACAGTATCGTAGTTCGTCGCAAAATCGCAACAATACCCAATACCGAGGCAGCGGCTCGTCGCAGTACAAAGATTCATCGAGCAGCAACTCATCGAACAGCAACTTCAACTCCCGCAACGAGAACAACTCGTTCCGTTCGCCATCGACTGACAGAGGCTATTCGGGAGGCTATGGCGGAGGAGGCGGAATGTCGTCAGGGTCGAGCCACGGAGGTGGTCAGCGACGCAGATAACCATCCGCCACAAAGTACACAAACCACTAAAATCGCAAAAGTATGAGACGCTTTATTATAATAGTATTGGCTATCGCAGCCCTCACACACACCGCCACAGCACAGGATATCGGCGGCACGGTATTGTCCCCATCGGCAATGACCGCAATGGATATGGCAAATATGTCGCACTCGTCGGCTGCACTCGGCTCGGCACGTTCGGCCGCTATGGCAGGGGCCTTCGTATCGCTGGGTGGCGACGTCTCGTCGATGGCACAAAACCCCGCAGGTTTGGGTATGTACCGCAACAACGAGATTACGCTGACCCCCTCGATGTCGTTCAGCCGTTCGGCAAACTCGGCAGCGGCGTGGGAGAAGAACTCTGCCAACAAATTTGCGTTGGGCAATATCGGCATCGTGCTGAAACTCCGTGAGAGTTCGAAAGGCGTAACGGCGATAAATCTCGGCTTTGGCTATACCCGTACGGCAGACTTCAACTACTCGATATCCTATATGGCAAGCAAGGGTTTCGGCTCGTCGTCGATTGCCGATGTCTATGCCAAGCAGCTCGCAGCCAACGGCATCACATCCAACCAACTCCGCAACAACTACGACGAGTATGACGAGTTCCGTTGGGGTGTTATCGACCCATCGAATTGGGGTGCGGTACTCGCCTATCAAGGTGGTTTGGTTGGCGATGGTGCGGGCAAATGGCAACGCGATATGATTGCCAACAGTGCTGCCGTTCAGGAGTTTTCGACAATACACAGCAGTGGCTCGGCTGGCGAATACAACATCTCGCTGGGTCTGAACATCAACAGCAAACTCTATATCGGCGCATCGATTGGCATACCGATTATCTCGATAAGCCGCGATGTCTATTATGGCGAGCAGTACACCTACGAGAACAAACCTGCGTTGAACTACCGTATGACCCACTTCAACTACGACCAGCAGAGTCGCATCAAGGGTACTGGTTTCAACTTCAAGTTGGGTCTTATCTACTCACCTGTGAAGGATTTGCGACTCGGCTTTGCAATCCACACACCGACCTTCTACTCGATGACCTACAAGTATCGGGCAGGTCTTACCTCCGAGGTCTTTGCCGAGAACAATGTCGATGACTACGAGCTCAACAGCAAGGGCTTTATCGACCCACCTCTGTCAAACCTTACGCCTACGTTGGTCGATGATGGTGGCTACAAGTGGAGATACACCACCCCAACACGCGTGATGTTCGGTGCATCGTATATCTTTGCGAAGCGATTGGCGGTATCGGTCGATTACGAACGTGATTGGTACAACGGCATCCGCATACAGAACTCGCCATACGGCAAACACCTCTACGACAACTACTTCCGCGACTCGTTCAAGGGGTCAAACGCACTCCGAGTGGGCGTGGAGTGTCGCGTAATTCCGCAGGTGGCACTACGCTTGGGCTATGGCTTGTGGAGCGGTGCTCTGCGTAACAGCGAGGCGGTACTCTCGTCGCCCGTCACACACCGCATCGACACAATGGCTGCGGGTGCAGGTATTGCGTTGGCAAAGTGGTTCAGCATCGACGTAGCGTACCAATTCTGCAAGGAGCATCTAACCCCTTATATGGCGTACTACTACACCGATAACGCAAGCGATATTTCGACCAACACTATCGACTCGAAGATTGACCGCCATACGGTTTTAGTTACACTTGGATTTAGATTCTAAAACGCTAATAATGAAACAACTACTAATCCTTATCGGTTTTGCACTCGGCATAGTGAGCACTACCGCAGCCGCAGACTTTGCCGGCACGGGAACGCTCACCGAGCACACATTCAAACACAAGGGCGTAGAGTATAACTATTGGCTCTATCGCCCGCAGAATCTCCCCGCCGATGCACCCCTTGTGATGGTGTTCCACGGCTATGGAGCTCGCAAAATTCCGACGCTGCAATATGGCTTTAACCTTGTTGCCGACAAGCACAATTTTGCGGTCTGCTACCCTTGCGGTCCGAAGGATCCGGGAGGCAAACGCTATTGGTCTATCGGCTACCAATACCATATCGACAACCATCTGATGAGGGATGATGTCGGTTTTGCCGTAAAACTTGTCCATCACCTGCAACGCGAGTATGGACTCTCGAAGCAAAATGTCTTTGCGGCGGGCAACTCAAACGGTGGCGGAATGTGTTATATGTTAGCATTTCGTGCTCCGAAAACATTTGCAGCATTCGGAGCCGTATCGGGTCACGTTATGAAGTATATGTACGAGCGTCAAACTCCTAACGCAGTGCCAATCATCGAGATACACGGCACGAAGGATTCGCTTGCACGTTGGAATGGCGACCCCTACAACATCCACAACATCAAGTTGCGTGGTGGCGACGTTGCCATCCTTTGCGTCACATCGCTCTGGATAGCAGCCAACCGCTGCACACACGAGGAGCGTGAGGTGCTGCCCCAACGTCGCAACAAGGTCGTGGCTCACCGCTTTGTCGGGGGCAAAAACGGCAACGAAGTGTGGCTCTACGAGATTATCAACGGCAAACACTCGTGGGCAGAGAAGGACCTCGACACAGCTGACGAAATCTGGAAATTTTTCAGCAAATATCTTAAATAGATATCGGGCGACATTTGCGGTTGGCGACAAAAGCGATAAAAAATCGCACAGAGTCTGCAAATTTCACCAATTATTTATACCTTTGCACCTTGCAGAGGTAATTTTTTGCACCTCGCTATACAACACCGAAATATCAAAAAACAGAATAATTATAGAAAGCTATGGCAGTTGAGTTGAAAGATTTAACCAAGTCGGAGGAGAACTATTCGCAGTGGTACAACGACCTTGTCGTAAAGGCAGGACTCGCCGAGAACTCGGCAGTGCGTGGCTGTATGGTAATCAAACCTTACGGCTATGCAATTTGGGAGAAGATGCACGAGGTGCTCGATAAGATGTTCAAAGAGACCGGTCACCAAAACGCATACTTCCCTCTCTTTATCCCGAAGTCGTTCTTTTCGCGTGAGGCGAGCCACGTCGAGGGCTTCGCAAAGGAGTGTGCCGTTGTGACACACTACCGACTGAAAAACGACGAGAGTGGCAAAGGCATTGTTGTCGATGAGGATGCACGTTTGGAAGAAGAGCTGATTGTCCGCCCTACCTCGGAAACCATCATCTGGAATACGTACAAGAATTGGATTACATCGTATCGCGACCTGCCTATCTTGTGCAATCAGTGGGCAAATGTTGTGCGTTGGGAGATGCGTACCCGCTTGTTCCTGCGTACGGCAGAGTTCCTCTGGCAGGAGGGTCACACCGCTCACGAGACTCGCGAAGAGGCTATCGCCGAGGCTGAGAAGATGATTAACGTCTATAAGAAGTTTGCCGAGGAGTGGATGTGTGTGCCTGTTGTCGTAGGTCACAAGTCGCCAAACGAGCGTTTTGCGGGTGCAGAGGATACGCTCACTATCGAGGCTCTGATGCAGGATGGCAAGGCTTTGCAGAGCGGAACTTCGCACTTCCTCGGACAGAACTTCGCCAAGGCTTTCGACGTGAAGTATGCTACCCGTGAGGGCAAACTCGAATATGTATGGGCAACATCGTGGGGTGTTTCGACCCGTCTGATGGGTGCGTTGATTATGGCTCACTCCGACAACAACGGTCTGGTTTTGCCACCACGTTTGGCCCCTATTCAGGTCGTTATGGTGCCTATCTACAAGGGTGAGGAGCAGTTGGCAGTGGCTCGTGGGCGTATGAACGCCATCGCCGATGCGTTGAAGGCTCGTGGTATTCGTGTGAAGGTCGATGACCGCGACAATGTTCGTGCGGGCTTCAAGTTTGCCGAGTATGAGTTGAAGGGTGTACCTGTACGTTTGGCTCTCGGACAACGCGATATCGAGCACGGCACAATCGAGTTGGCTCGCCGTGACACGCTTACGAAGGAGACCGTATCACAGGATGGTATCGTAGAGCGTATCGTTGCACTGATGGACGAGATTCAGCAGAACATCTTCCAGAAGGCTTTGGACTATCGCAACTCGATGATTACGAAGGTCGATTCGTGGGAGGAGTTTGTCGAGGTGCTCAACACCAAAGGCGGCTTTATCTCGGCACATTGGGATGGTACTCCCGAGACCGAGCAGGCTATCAAGGATGCAACCAAGGCGACTATCCGCTGTATTCCTGTCGATGCCATCGACGAGGAGGGCAAGTGCGTATTTACGGGCAAACCATCGCACCGCCGAGTGCTATTCGCAAAGAGTTATTAAGCAAACAATTGCCCAAATATGGGGCAAAAATGATAGGGAGAGGGCAGGTTATTCACCTCTCCTTTTTTCCTTTTCGCCCGACAATGAAATGGCGAACAGATTTGACGAAACTGCTGCTTTTTCAACCATTTAGGCACGATTGTTGCGACGATTGGCAACAAAACGAAAACAGTGCTACGATTTGGGAAATTTGGTTATATCGAAAATAGTTCGTACCTTGCAACTGCAAACGGTAATGACCGCTTGCGAAAATATTGTAAAATTCATTAAAACCGAGATTGCCTATTGAAGAGATTCTACCCTTTTGAAATTTTATAAAGAGAGGAGAATACTATGAACGTACAGAGATTGAGCGACAAGGCGTTGCTCGACTCCTATATGCAGGGCAATCGGAGTGCAATCTCCACACTTATCGAGAAATATAACCAGCGTGTTCGTGACTACATTCGTATGATGGTCAAGGATGCGGAGCTGGCCGACGACCTTTTGCAAGAGGTGCTTATCAAGGCTGTTCGCGTTATCGACGAGGGTCGCTATGCCGACAATGGCAAGTTCCTGTCGTGGCTGATGCGTATTGCTCACAACCAAGTGATTGACCACTTCCGTGCCAAGTCCAATGTGCAGCACGTCAGCGAGTCGAGCAGCGGCTACAACATCCTCGGCACGATGGCATATTCGAGTGGCAGTATCGAGGATGAGATGGTCGTTGAGCAGACCCACGAACAGCTTCGCCAGCTGGTCGAGTTGTTGCCCGACGAGCAGCGTGAAGTGGTGATGTTGCGATACTATTCCGATTTGAGTTTCAAGGAGATAGCCGAGCAGACAGGGGTGAGCATAAACACCGCTCTCGGACGTATGCGATACGCACTGATAAACCTCCGCAAGATGATGGCCGAAAAAAATATTGCCCTCTGCTAAAATTCGCACAATATCGGGGCAGCGTTTTGCGTTATTTTTGCAAAACAACGACAAAAAATTAACAACCAAAGCGTCTGCCTATGGAACAAATCGACCTCGAAAAATGTACGGATTATGACCTTCTTCTGAATCACATCGTATGCGGAGAGCACGAACTTCTGATGTTGGATTCGCTACTCTGTGACACACTAAAATCTTTTTCTTAAAATCGAACCGTTGCAAGGCAGCGGTTTGATTTTTTATAAAAAATCACGAGATAGCCCCCCGATTATTTGTTTTTTGATTAAAAGTTAATTAACTTTGCACGATTATATGCCGATAAAAACTATTTCGATGAAACGAATAGCTATAAATCTTATACTGACAGCCACCGTGCTTATGTTCACACTCTCGTGTGCGGGTCTGGGTCAAATCGCAAAAAGCGGTGACCCCGAGTTGATCTATTCGACCGCAATGCGTCTCTACAAAGCCGAGAAGTGGAACCGTGCCGCGAACCTGTTTGACGCCTGCTATGGCTACTACATCGGTTCCGAACGCGAGGACTCTATCGCATTCTTCTCCGCACGCAGCAAGTTCAAGCACCGCGACTATCACGACGCATCGACCGGCTTCGACGAGTTCCGCCGCCGCTTCGGTCGCAGTATCTTCATCGAGGATGCCGAGGGTATGTACGCCTTGTGTCAATACTACCTCTCGCCTCCGCCAACACGCGACCAGACCAACACGGCACAGGCTATCGTATCGCTCACCGACTTCATCGAGCGTTACCCTAACTCGGAGCGTTGCAAGGCTTTCCGCGAGATTATCGACGAGCTGACACAGCGTCTGCACGACAAGAACTTCTACAACGCCTACACATATTTCAAGATTCGTCGCTACAAATCGGCTGTTGTCGCATTCAAAAACGCACTGAAAAACTACGACAACACAACCCACCGCGAGAACATTATGTACTACATCGTGGTGTCGAACTACCGATTGGCAGAGAACTCGGTAGCAGCCAAGCAGGCGGACCGATATATGGCGACCCTCGATTCATACTACACCTTCATCGAGGAGTACCCCGAGTCGAAACATAAACGCGAATTGGAACGCTACGCCAACGTGGCAAAGAATTTCATAGACAAAAACAAAACAGATAACAATCAATAAGAATGGAAATCAAGAAGAACATTCCCAACAACACCGTGACCCGCAAACTCGCCGAGTTTGACCACGAAACGGGCAACGTCTACAAGAGCATCAACGTGATTGCTCGCCGTGCAAACCAAATCTCCGCAGAGCTCAAAAGCGAGCTTAACCGCAAGTTGGCAGACTTCGCCACATCGGCAACCGACTCGATGGAGGAGACATTTGAGAATCACGAGCAGATCGAGATTTCGCGCTACTACGAGCGTCTTCCAAAGCCGGCAATTATCGCCACCGAGGAGTATCTCGCCGACGAAATCTACTTCCGCGAGGGTAAGTAGTCCTCAAAAAAACGACAGGTTATGTTGAAGGGCAAGAACATCCTTCTCGGAGTAACGGGCAGCATAGCGGCTTACAAGGCGGCTATGCTTTGTCGTTTGTTACGCATCAACGGTGCCGATGTAAAGGTCATTATGAGTGCCACTGCCAAGGAGTTTATCACTCCGCTGACGATGGCCACCCTATCGAAGCACCCGATATTGGTCGATTTCTTCAACCCCGAAAACGGGGAGTGGAACTCGCACATCTCGCTTGGCGAGTGGGCCGACTGCTACATCATTGCACCCGCTACCGCCAACACTATCGGAAAGATGGCTTGCGGCATTGCCGACAATCTGCTGCTCACAACATACCTCTCTGCACGCTGTCCGGTGATGGTTGCTCCCGCTATGGATTGCGATATGATGGCCCACGAGGCTGTCCAGAGCAATATCGAGACCCTGCGTCGTCGCAATGTGGCTATCGTCGAGCCAACCGAGGGCGAACTTGCCAGCGGTTTGATTGGCAAGGGTCGTATGGCAGAGCCGGAGGATATCCTCCGCTTCATCGCACAAGCACTATCCGAAAAAAAAAAGAGTAATCTCTGCGGTAAACGCTGTATAGTTACGGCAGGTGCCACAATCGAGCCTATCGACCCGGTGCGTTACATCACGAACCACTCGACAGGCAAGATGGGCTATGCCATCGCTGCGGCGTTGCAATCGCGCGGAGCCTCGGTGCAACTCATTAGTGGCCGCACCGCACTCGAAGCACCTGCGGGCGTAGAGCGTATCGATGTGCTTACGGCAGAGGATATGTACCGAGAGGCGACCAAACGCTTCGATGATGCCGACATCGCCGTAATGTGTGCTGCCGTAGCCGACTACACTCCGACGGAGGTTGCCGACCACAAAATCAAGAAGGGCGAGGGCGATATGCAGCTCACACTGCGTCGTACGCACGATATTGCCGCCTCACTCGGAGCCGTAAAGGGCGACCGCATCCTCGTAGGTTTTGCATTGGAGAGCGACGACGGTATAGAGAGTGCCAAGCGTAAGCTTACGTCGAAATCGTTCGACTTTGTGGTGCTAAACTCGATGCAGGACAAGGGTGCTACATTCGGCACGGACACCAACGTCGTGACATTTGTCGATAGCAAAGGGTGCGACCGACAGCCTCTGCTCTCGAAGAGCGATGTTGCCGAGCAGATTGCCGACCGCATCGAGGCTATTGTGGCAACAAAAGAGTAGGCTCAAAAATCTAAAAAAACATACGCAATGCTCACCCGACTATCAATCGAAAACTACGCTATCATCGAACAACTCGATGTGGAGTTCGACTCGCACCTCAACATAATCACAGGAGAGACAGGTGCCGGAAAGTCGATTATGTTGGGTGCATTATCGCTTCTGTTGGGCAATCGCAGCGACTCGTCGCTCTTCAAGGATGCTACGCACAACTGCGTGGTCGAGGGGGAGTGGCAAATCAATGCATCGCTACAACCTCTCTTCGACGAGTTGGATATCCCATTCGAAGAGCAGACCACCATACGTCGCATCATAACCCCTGCGGGCAAGAGTCGCATCTTTGTGAACGATGTACCTACGACGGTTGCCGACCTGCGAGTGTTGAGCGACCGCCTTATCGACATCCACTCGCAGCACCAAAACCTCATACTCTCGTCCGAAGATTTCCGTCAGGAGGCACTCGATGCAATGGCGGAGAGATCGCAACTCTCGGCAGAGTATCGCACCGCCTATCAGAAGTATCGCACTACGGAGCAGGCTTTGGCGGAACTTAATGCCACGATTGAGCAGATTCGTGCGGAGGAGGAGTGGTTGCGACACCAATGCGACGAACTCTCGGCTGCCAATCTGCGTGATGGCGAGATTGAGGAGTTGGAGGCGGAGCAGCAACAACTCGCCAATGCCGACTCGATTAACGAGGCCCTTGGCACGCTGCACGAGGCTCTGGACAACGATGTGAATGGTACCCTGCTGATGCTCAAAGAGCGTCGCACGGCACTATCGCGTATCGAATCGTTCTTCCCTGCGGCTACGGAGCTACGCGAACGCCTCGACTCGATAGCCATCGAGTTGAAAGATATCGACTCGACCACAGCTTCGCACCTACAACGCATCGACGACAATCCGCAACGGTTGGAGGAGATTGACAATCGCCTCGATATGCTCTATTCGCTCTGTCGCAAACATCGCTGCGAGGATATCGCCGCCTTGCGACAACTCCACACCAAATATGAGCAGCAACTCTCGACTATCGAGCACTCGAACGAACGCCAACAGCAGTTGGAGGCGGAGTTGCGAGTTGCACAACAGCGGGCAGCACAGTTGGCTGCGGCCCTGCATAAGCAACGCACAGAGGTTGCACCAAAACTCGAATCGGAGGTGGTTGCCATACTGCAAAGTGTCGGTATGGTCGATGCACAATTCCGTGTCGATATCGAGGAGGTGACGCTCCGTAATACGGGTGCCGACCGCATAGCGTTCCTTTTCTCGGCAAACAAGGGTGCAGCGGCACGACCTATCGAACGCATCGCTTCGGGTGGTG
>JAZRCC010000049.1:0-4944 GCA_045635405.1 Alistipes sp. | reverse complement strand
TGTCTTCCTAAGACCGCTTGGCCTCCGACTTGTTGTTCCACGTGCTACGCTACGCAAGTAGGCTGTACCGTGGTTTGTGTTTACGTTCGTACCGCCCGCCATTACCGAGAATGTTGCTGCAAGCGAGATAACAGTAAGTAAAATTTTCTTCATTTTTTTGTGATTTTTGTGATTTCTCGGTGGCGAAGATAGGACATTCGGTGCGAAGTAGGAAATTTTAGTGATAGCAACCCTCTTGTAGGGATGAAAATCCTGAAAATAGGGGCGAAATATGAAATATAGTGGCGAAATTGCTCTATTTGACTACTACTAAATGGTGGAAAGAGGCTGGTTTTCTTGTCTGAAATGGGGTTGGATACGGACTCGCAAGAGGCATTTTGAGGTGGGTTTTTAGGCGGTGCTGTAAAGGGTTATAGGGGGGGAGTTAGCGACGTTAGAGGTGTTAGAGGTGTTAGGGTGGTGCTGTGATAGGGATATTAGGGAGGTTAAGGAATTGAGGGCGGTTAAGGAGAGCGGCCACGGCGACAAGCGACCAAAGCAAAAAAATTAGCCACGCAGGGGCTGTCCTAAAAGTCCTAGATGTCCCAGCGGTCCTAGCACGATGGCAACACCCTCAAACAGCCGCCGAGGTTAAGGTCGAGTAAAGTCTTTTAAGGTCTTTTAAGGTCAAATAAAGTCGATTAAGGTCGGCGGCGGAAATCTCCTAAACAGCTTTTAACCACCTTTAACCGTATAATATAAAAACAAAAGAGGCAGTCGCAACTTGACGTTGGGCAACCTCTCTGTTTAAGGACCTTGTGCGGGGTTATCTTCCCGATGTGTAAGGCTTTATAACGCCACGTTCCGACTTGCGGATAAACTCGATAAGTGCATCACGTTCATCAGATTGAGCAATCTGCTTCTCTGCCTCATCGCAAGCGTTGATATAGTTCAAATCACTCTCGAAGAGTATGCGGCACGTTTTGCGAATCTCGCCAATCTGCTCATCGGTAAAGCCACGACGCGACAAACCGATACGATTAACACCTGCATAGCTCGACGTATCGCTGCGCACGGTGATAAATGGCGGTACATCTTTGGTGAGCAGAGCACCACCCTGCAACATTACGTGCGAGCCGATATGCACCCATTGGTGAATTGCACAGTGGCCGCCGATAACTACCCAGTCGCCGACCTCGACCTCGCCAGCCAATGAACAGCGGTTTGCGATAACGCAGTGGCTGCCAACAACATCGTCGTGAGCTACGTGAACGTATGCCATCAAGAGGTTGCCGTTGCCTACTACGGTCTTGCCACGCGATGCCGTACCACGCGAAATGGTAACGCACTCGCGAATATCGTTGTCGTCGCCAATCTCGGCTGTGGTCTGCTCGCCACGGAACTTCAAATCTTGTGGGAGGCACGAAATCGATGCCGCCGTATGAATCTTGTTGCGTTTGCCGATGCGGGCTCCGTCGTGAATAACGGCACCCGGGCCAATCCAGCAATCGTCGCCGATAACAACATCGCCGGCAATGTATGCGAATGGCTCAACGGTTACATTCTCTCCAATTTTTGCGTCGGGGTGGACGTATGCCAATGGACTAATCATAGTGTGAAATGTTTGGTTAGTATTTGTAAACTATTTTTGCTCTTTGTTCTGCACTATCTGTGCCATAATCTCGGCCTGACAAACCAACGTATCGCCGACAAATGCACGGCACTCGGCCATCGCTATGCCACGACGAACGGGTGCTGTAAGTTCAACCTCCAAATGGAGCGTATCGCCCGGTGTAACCTTGTGGCGGAAGCGGACGTTGTCGATGCGGAGGAAGTAGGTCGAGTAGTTCTTTGGGTTTTCGACGGTCGAGAGTACGAAGATTCCGCACAACTGTGCCATCGCCTCGACAATCAGCACACCCGGCATAACGGGCTCCTCTGGGAAGTGACCCTGGAAGAATGGCTCGTTAGCGGTTACGTTTTTGATGCCGGCAATCGACTGCTGATCCATATGGAAGACTCTGTCAACCAAGAGGAATGGGAAGCGGTGTGGTAACAACTCACGAATCTGGTTGATGTCGTAGAGTGCCTCCTGACGGCAGTTGTATTTGAAACGAGGTTTCACGCCCTCGCGACGAATCGTTTGGTGTACCTGCTTCATAAACTCGGTGTTGGCGAAGTGTCCCGGACGGGTTGCCCATACACGGCCCTTGATACGCATACCGAGCAGAGCGAAGTCGCCGAGCAAATCGAGCAACTTGTGGCGGGCAAGCTCGTTGGTTGCACGCAGTTGCAGATTGTTCAGATAGCCACCCGTAACACGAATGTCATCCTTGCCGAATATCTTTTTGAGGTGCTCCAACTGCTCATCCGACACGGGATTTTCGACCACTACGATAGCGTTGTCGAGGTCGCCACCCTTGATGAGATTCATCTTGAAGAGTGGCTCCAACTCGTGCAGGAATACAAACGTACGGCACGGAGCAATCTTCTCGGCGTAGTCATCACCCGGAACGAGGACCGCATATTGGTTGCCTACGACCTTTGAGTTGTAATCAACGTGCACCGATACCGAGAACTCCTCGTCGGGATAGAGTACGATAGCAACGCCTTTCTCGGGAATCGTATATACCTGCTTCTCGCGAACTTCGTAGAAGCGACGCTCTGCATCCTGAACGACCACACCCGTCTTGCGGATTGCCTCGGCGTATGCCAAAGCCGAACCATCCATAATAGGGGTCTCGGCGTTGTCGATATCGATGAGTGCGTTATCGACACCCATAGTCCACAGAGCCGACATAATATGTTCGATAGTGCTTACGCGAACGCCATCAATCTCGATGGTTGTACCACGCGAGGTGTCGGTGACGTAGACGCAAAGTGCAGGAATTCGTGGTTGATTTTCAAGATCGACACGACGGAAGACGATACCGTGGTCTGCCTCGGCAGGGTGTACGGTCATCGTAACGAATTTTCCGGTATGCAAACCTTTGCCCGTAAAGGTGATTGGTGCGGCAAGAGTCTGTTGTTTTGTGCCCGAAGATGTTGTCATTGTGTGTAAATTTACTATTCAAAAAAGTTGTTTGCAGCTCAATTTCTCCGAAAGTTTTCGGATAGTTGAGCAATTTTATCTTGCAAATGTAGTAAAATTTCGGAATAAATGCTATTTTTGCCAAAAGATAGTGACGTAAATTATGGATAATGAGCAGAAAAGGGCATCTACTCCGTCGCAGGAGGGTGGCGAGCCGATAAAAAAAATCGTGCGTCGCCAGCGTCTTCGTCTGCCATTTGACGACCGCAAACAGGATGCAGGTGGTTGGGCCTACGACCATCGCATAGGACTGTCGGTTACGCTGATTGTCTATCTGCTTATCGGCATCGCCTTCTTCTCGTCGAAGATTTTGCTCGGCACCCGTTCGTCGCAGCAGGGCTTCTATATCGACCTCCAAACGGTCGAGATATTGGAGCGTGAGCGTGACAGGCTCGAAGAGGAGGTGCGAAAGGCAAACTCCCAAATCGATTGGAGTTCAATTCGTAACACCTCGTCCAACGAGAATGCCCTCAACGAACGACTTGCCGACGACCGCAATACCAATACGGCTCAACTCAACGCTTCGGCTGCGGCGGTCGAGGAGCGAATGCGTGCCAATCGCGAGGCGTTCGAGGCGGGTTTGAATGCAGCAAATCGGGCGGGACAACGCAACGATGATGCGGCAAAAACGAAGGCGGAGTCGAAGTCGAACGATGCCAAAGTCAAGGGTCGTGTTACGGTGTCGTTTGCTTTTAGCAACCCTGTGCGATATAGTCGCCACCTTATCAAGCCTGCATATCGTTGCGAGGGTGGTGGGCAGGTCGATGTTGCGGTCGAGATTGACCGTTCGGGTAGGGTGTTGTCTGCCGAGGTGACCTATGGCGGCGACGAGTGTATGCGACAGACCGCAATAGAGGCGGCTCGCAATTCGCGATTTGACCACAACGATGCAGCCCCATCGAGGCAAAAGGGAACGATTACCTATATATTCATCCCACAATAGCGTGAAAATTGCTGAAAAACAGAGATAAAATGAGAGAAATTAACGAAACTTTACGAGATGTCGTAATTCGTTTTTCGGGAGATTCGGGCGACGGTATGCAGCTTACCGGTACGCTCTTTTCCGATACGTTGGCATTGGGCGGAAATTCGATTTCGACATTTCCGGACTATCCTGCCGAGATACGTGCTCCACAAGGAACCGTAGCCGGTGTTTCGGGCTTTCAGGTCCACTTTGGCTCGCAGCGTGTGGCTACTCCGGGCGATAGGTGCGATGTGTTGGTGGCGATGAATCCTGCCGCACTGCGTGCAAATGCCCGCTTTTTGAAACCCGATGCAACGATTATCTTCGACGGCGATTCGCTTACGGCCGATTCACTTGCGAAGGCGGGCTTTACGACCGATTCGCCATTCGAGGAGTTGGGTTTGGAGGACTACAATAACGTGATAGTGCGAATCACCTCGATGACTCGTGAGGCGTTGGCGGATATGGAGTTGGACCAGAAGGCAAAAACCAAGTGCAAGAATATGTTTGCATTGGGTATATGTCTATATATCACAGAGCGTTCTACGGCTCACGCACACGACTATATAAATGCGAAATTTGGTCGCAAAAATCCCGAAGTTGCTACGGCGAACAATCTGGTTGTCGAGGCGGGCTACAACTTTGCGGCGAACAACCACCTCAACACGACACGCTTTGCGGTTGAGCCGGCAGGTCTGCCTGCGGGTCGCTACCGTACAATCAACGGAAATGTCGCTACGGCTTGGGGCTTGATGGCTGCTGCCGAGCGTTCCGATAGAGAGCTCTTCTGTGGCTCCTATCCTATTACGCCTGCAACGGTGATTTTGGAGGAGTTGGCAAAGCATAAGGCGTTGGGTGTTAAGACCGTACAGGCCGAAGATGAGATTGCGGGTATCTGTACCGCCATCGG
>JAZRCC010000048.1:0-4375 GCA_045635405.1 Alistipes sp. | reverse complement strand
CCCGACCAGCAGAGTGCTGTGGCGGCAATCAAGAGGGATATGGAGTCCGACCAGCCTATGGATAGATTGGTGTGTGGCGATGTCGGTTTTGGCAAGACCGAGGTCGCTATCCGTGCGGCATTTAAGGCGGCGACCGATGGCAAACAGGTGGCGGTGTTGGTGCCTACGACCATCCTTGCTCTGCAACACTATCGCTCGTTTAGCGAACGACTGCGAGATTTTCCGATAACGATTGAGTACCTCAACCGTTCGAAGAGTGCAAAGGATAGCCGACGTATTGCCGAAGAGTTGGCTCTTGGCAAAATCGATATATTGATTGGTACGCACAAGATGTTGAGCGATGCGGTGAAGTTCCGCGACCTCGGCTTGTTGATTATCGACGAGGAGCAGCGTTTTGGCGTTGCAGCAAAAGAGCGACTGACGCAGATGAGTGTGGCGGTCGATACGCTGACCCTTACGGCAACACCGATACCGCGAACATTGCAGTTCTCGCTGATGGGTTCTCGTGATTTATCGATAATTTCGACCCCTCCTCCAAACCGCCGACCGATAGTCACCGAGTCGCACACATTCTCGGAGGCTCTGGTGCAGGATGCTGTCGAGACCGAGCTCTCGCGTGGCGGTCAGGTCTATTTTATCCACAATCGGGTCGAAGACTTGCTCTCAATTCAGGGGATGATTACCCGCCTCTGTCCGAAGGCGAGGGTTGCGGTGGCACACGGTCGAATGAAGTCGCAGGAGTTGGAGTGTGTGATTATGGACTTTATATATGGCGAATTTGATGTTCTGGTGGCAACTTCGATTGTCGAGAGTGGTGTCGATATTCCGAATGTCAATACCATTATTATAAATAATGCCGACCACTTCGGATTGAGCAATCTGCACCAATTGCGAGGACGTGTCGGGCGTAGCGACCGCAAGGCGTATTGCTACTTGTTGTCGCCAGCCGATGAACTGCTTACGTCGGATGCTCGTCGTCGTTTGCAAGCCATCGAGCAGTTCTCGGATTTGGGCTCGGGCTTCAATATCGCAATGCAGGATTTGGATATTCGTGGTGCGGGCAACCTTTTGGGTGCCGAGCAGAGCGGATTTATTGCCGATATCGGCTTTGAAACCTACCGCAAAATTATGGACGAAGCGGTTGCCGAGTTGCGAAACGAGGGTCTCGATGTGGGCGGACTTGCGGCGGACGATACGGAGGCTACCGAGCAGAGTCGTTATGTCGATGATGTGACGGTTGAGTTGGGTGTAGATGCTTCATTGCCTGAAACTTACGTCAATCAACAAGCAGAGCGTTTGCGACTGTATCGCGAGTTGGACTCGATAAGCAATGAGGTGGTACTTTGCGAATTTGAACGTCGCTTGGAGGACCGCTTCGGACAACTTCCCGACGAGGCACGACAGCTTGTCGAGGTGGTGCGTCTGCGTTGGGCAGCACAGGCTTTGGGTATCGAACGTGTGAAGGTTAAGAATGGTCTGATGATAGTGCGTTTTGTTGCCGATGGTAACTCTCCGCTCTATCGTAGCGACGCCTTTATCGAGATGTTGCGACGAGTGACCGAGCAGCCTCAACGCTTCGTTTTGAAGCAGCACGGCGAACAGTTGGCAATGACCGTGCGGAGCGTGGAGTCGGTGCGGGCAGCGGTCGAAGTTTTGCGTAGATTGGCGGAGTAGAGAGGTGTGTTAGGGTAGATTTTTAGCGAAGAAGAGCGTATGCAGGGATATAATTTAATTATCGACGAGGGCAATAGTTTTGCGAAAATTGCCGTTATGAGTATAGACGATGGTTGCGTCGTGCAGGAGTGGGTATGCCCGCTGCTCGATAACGAACTTTTGGCAGAGATAATTGCCCAAAGAGGTTGCCCAAAGGCCGCTATCGTATCGAGCGTACGAGGCAGTGCAGAGGCGTATGCCGAACTCTTGCAACGCACGGGCATTGAGAGAGTTGTGCAGCTCGATAAAGAGTTGCCGTTGCCTATCAAATTGGACTATGCACGTCAGCAGATTGGCAGCGATCGCATAGCGGCAGCCGTTGGAGCCATTGCCCGTTTTGGTCGCAAGCAGGAGATGTTGATTATCGATATCGGCAGTGCAATTACGATTGACCATATCGTCGATGGAGTCTTCGTCGGGGGCAATATCTCGCTCGGCATAGAGATGCGATTTAAGGCTCTGCACCACTTTACGAACGCACTGCCCGACCTTACAATGGAGAGCACTGCCGAGTTTGCGGATGTGCCATTTCCGACATTGGGCAAAACAACTGCCGATGCGATGAAATTGGGGGTCTTGCAGGGAGTTTTTTACGAAGTAAAGGGTTATATCGACCACTATTTTGAAAAAAATAACGATTTACGCATAATTTTTATCGGTGGAGGCGCCGAATATTTTGTTAATCGAATTAAAAATGCGATATTTGCGGGTCGCAATTTAATGTTTTTGGGACTAAACGAAATTTTAGAGTATAATGCAACACATTAAACATATCCTTTTATCGCTACTGCTTGCAGTAGTATTGTTGTTAAATCAGGGTGTCGCCTCTGCACAGGAGTCATCCATCAATGCCTATTCGCCCTATACGATGTATGGTGTCGGCGAGTTGGGCGTTATGGGTAATGCTATCAATCGCTCTATGGGTGGTGTAGGTGTTGCTTGGCGTAGCAGCCAAATGGTTAGTATGCTCAACCCGGCAGGTTATAGTGCAACGATGCAGAAGAGCTTTATTCTCGACGTTAGCGTTGAGGGTAGCTTTATGGAGAATCAGCAGAACAAATACGACGCTTCGGGTACGTTTTTGAAGACCGCAAAGAGTCCTCGCAACTCGATAAATTTGCGTGAGGTTGCCGTGCAGTTCCCTATTACGAAGGGCTTGGGTATGGGTTTGAGCCTTATGCCGTATGGTAGTGTCGGTTACAAAATGCTCTCCTACGAGCAGAGCGAGGATAGCTGGGCTACGGTCGGAAATGTGCTCTATGCTTATGAGGGCGATGGCGACTTGACAGAGGTGAAACTCGGTATCGGTTGGGAGCCAATTCGTAACCTCTCGTTCGGTATCGCTGCAAAGTATTTCTGGGGTCATATCACAAAGAGCTACGCATCGATGGTGTCGAACGACTACGTTGGCGTTGGTCACTTTATCTCGACGGTGGGTACCGATGAGTTCTCGGTGTCGAGCTTCAAGTTCCAATTGGGTGTGCAGTGGAGTGTGATTGCCAACCAAAAACGAATGTTGACAATCGGTGCCACATACGACTTTGGAGGCCCGCTCAATCCGAAAGTGTTCAAGAGCGTGGTGATTAACGATATCCTTGCTACGGAGGTTGTCGGCTCGGATTTGCAGGGCGAGATGCGTTTGCCACACTCGGTAAATATCGGAACGATGTATCAGGATAGCCGCTTTACAGCTGGTCTCGATTACGAGTATCAGAGTTGGGGCGGTGACGATGCCTTCTATACGGACGAGACCTACAATAAGATGAGCGTACGCTATGTCGATACCCACACCATCAAAGCGGGTTTCGAATATACACCTAACCGCTTCGATGTTCGTCGCTATCTGCGTCGTGTAGCATACCGAATTGGTGCTCGCTACGGTACCTACTACCAGTCGTTTGCTGGTCAAACGGTTACGCAATATGCCATTACGGCAGGTTTCGGATTTCCGCTCCGATTTATGGGAGCAACGAGCATAGATGTAGGCATTGAGGTCGGCGGCCGAGGCTCGCTCTCTTCGGTAAAGACCGCAGAGATGACACAACGCATAGGCTTGATACGTCAGAACTACGTTAAGGTGTCGTTGGGATTGTCGCTCTTTGGCGAGGACTATTGGTTTGTCCGTCCAAAGATTGATTAGGAGAGATTCTGTTTCGAAATATTAACAAAAACTATTAAAGATAATGAAAAGAGTAAAACTTTTGCTATTAGCATTTGTCTCAGTGGTTGCCCTCTCGGCTACTGCACAAGACGATTTTAGTGACCCACGTTTTGCAAAGTGGGGCGAAACACCAGAACAGCGTAAGGAGAACATCCTTGCGAGCCAGTATTTGAAGGAGGAGACCCAAAACCGTCACTTCGGAGAGGC
This sequence comes from Alistipes sp., assembly GCA_045635405.1. Taxonomy (GTDB): domain Bacteria; phylum Bacteroidota; class Bacteroidia; order Bacteroidales; family Rikenellaceae; genus Alistipes. The sequence goes on along the minus strand of JAZRCC010000048.1, from coordinate 294 downwards.
TGCCCGCAACTTGCAGCTCTTGTTGAAAAACTGCCCTGCTGCATCGGAGAATATCTACGTAAACGGTGTGAAGCTCTATAAGGATAAGGTTAATCGTGCAGAGTCTATCGCCGAGCGTAACGTATATGTCGATTCGATTCTCTACCTCTACGATGTGCGTATGGAGCACTTCGCAAACCACCCAAAGCGTGGTCGCGTATATCTGTTGGAGCGTAAGGCTCGTGAGTTGCTCACCTATCGTCCAAGCGACCGTGAAGGTGTTCGCGAACTCTTCGAAAGTCGGATCGTAGCCAT
>JAZRCC010000047.1:0-4251 GCA_045635405.1 Alistipes sp. | reverse complement strand
CTTCCTAAGACCGCTTGGCCTCCGACTTACATATTTCCGAAAGTACCTTAGAGCGAGTGTGGGGCTATTCGACACGAGGATATGACACCATTTCACTTCATACGCTCGATGTGCTATCGCAATATGCCGCAGGGTGCTGTTGGGAAGAATTTTGCAAACTGCTACACTCTGAATCCGGTTGCGAATCGGAACTTTTCGATGTAGAACATATCTCATCAAACGAACTCTCGGTTGGCGACCGCCTGCTGATTGGTTGGCTTCCCGACCGCCTGTGCCAGGTGCGCTATTTAGGCGATAATAGATTTATTGCCGAGGAGTGCTACAACTCGAAAATGCAGGCGGGCGATACCTTCTCGTGCTTACAGTTTTCACTTGGACAACCCCTTGCGCTCGACGATTTGTATCGTGACAACTCTCGTCTAGGCGGCCCCTATATTGTTGGTCAGAAAAATGGCTTGACAACGCTAAAACTTACTCTCTAAGAGTAGTCTTTACTTCTTCGTATCGTTATAACACGATTGTACATTTTCTGCACTTGCGCTCGATAAAATTTAGCCATTTCATTATACACCATTGATTAGAGACAAATAAACTAAACTAAACTAATAGGAACCAATAATATACAAAAGTGGCGTATGTAGGGAAGCTTGTAGTTCGCTCATACGCCACCTTAGTTTATTCACAATGCATCTTCGAAAGATGCTTGATCTCAGCGCTTTACTTTCAAAAGTTTTATTTACCTTTGCATTCGTAGTTTTTGGGCTTAGTTACGACCTCCATGTAGTCTTCTATGTAGGATTTCGCAATTTTCGTAAAAACCAACACTGAAAATCAATCAGTTAAAAATAAATCAAGGTTGCCCCGATGGATTGCCTATCAGATTTAGGTATTATGTTTTACTATTCGGCAACAACCACAGTTACGTTTATCGCCTGTTCACCTTTATCGCCATTTTCGATTTCGTACTCCACTGTCTGACCTTCGCTCAAAGCCTTGAAACCATCTTTGATAATACCTGTGTAGTGAACGAATGTCTCTTTTGCATCTTCGCCCACAATAAATCCGTAGCCTTTTTTGCTATCGAACCATTTTACTGTTCCCTTCATAACTATAAAATACTAATGTGTGTGTTTAGTAGAACAAAGGTAACTTTTATTTTTGTCATTACAAAAGTTTTATGGTAGAAATTTGGACAAACAGTGGCATAAAAACGATATTATGCAACATTCAAATATATAAATGTTTGAATTGTCTATTTATTGATGTCGCAATTTCGACATCTGCTGCCTACGTTCTATCGGATTGCCGCTCATACGCCACGTCAAAATAGGCCAACCGCCACACAAAACGAAAAAAAGTTTGATATTTTTTCGCAAAATATTTGCAAAACGATTTTTTTTATATACCTTTGCACTCGCAAAACCAATCGGGGTGTAGCGCAGTCCGGTTAGCGCATCTGCTTTGGGAGCAGAGGGTCCCAGGTTCGAATCCTGGTACCCCGACAAAGAAAAGAGGTTATCGTAGTTGATAACCTCTTTTCTGTTTTATTATCCGACACCGCCTTCGCTAATCGTTCGGATAGGCAGCGATAAAGACATTGCGGCTACGCAACTTATCCTGACAACCCCACAACTCTTGCAGCGAGATTTTGCCGACTACATATTTGTAATCATCCGAAATATAACTCTCGCTAATCGAATCGAAGTGCAACAGAGCCAAATCCTCGCTATCCGTATAGCGATAGTAGATGCGGAAGCTATGGTCGGTCGAATACTCCGGCAAGAGCGAGTCGTTGCGTTTCTTATACTCGTAGCGATAGTTATACAAGCACGCCGTGATATCGCTCAACACTGCCGAGCCGGTAGGATAACCACCCGCACCACGACCAAACATAAACTGCTTGTCGTAGAACAGGCCCTTGATGACAACGCCATTAAACTCATCCTCGACGCTGTAAATATACTTATTTCGCGATATAAGCTGTGGCATAACGCTCATAATAAGGCGATTGCCGTCCAACTTCTCGACGTGGGCAACCAACTTAAAACGACGCTCCTTCTCACTCGCAAAACGGATGTCATTGTCGTTCATATTCGAGATTCCGTACGTAAAAATCTTCTCGGGAGCGACATAGACACCGAAGGCGTGAATTGTGATTATTATCAGCTTAAAGAGCGAATCCCAGCCATCGATATCCAACGTAGGGTTGCTCTCGGCAAAGCCTAAATCTTGTGCCAGACGCAGTGCATCGCCATAGGACATATGCTCGTTAAAAATCTTCGACAGAATGAAGTTCGACGAGCCATTCAAGATACCCTTAACCGATACGAGCAGGTCGTTATCGTAGTACTCTTCGAGGTTGCGGATGACGGGGATACTGCCACAAGCCGACGCATCGTACAGCAGTGCCGTATTGTATTGATGCTGCAACTCGATAAGCTCTTCGATATGGTATGCAAGCATCTTCTTATTACCCGACACCACTGGCAGACGCTTCGTCAAGGCTCGCTTTACGATTGCATAAGCAGCATCGGCATCGTCGATAAGCTCTACGATGAAGTTTATCTCGCCATCGTCAAAGATTTCGTCGGGGTTATCCGTAAAATAGGAGGCATCGATATCGCGAGGCTTGTTGATATCACGCACACAGATACGACGAATTTCGACATTCGACGATCCAATTCGTTGCAATACATCGTACAAACCTTTACCGACATTACCAAAACCAAAGAGTCCGATTTGAAGTTTTTTTCTGTTCATTGTTTCTATATAACTAACGTTACTAACCCATAAATTTCAACACAATCTCGTTGAGCATACGATGCTCAACCAAAAAGCCGTCGTGACCGAACAACGAATCGATTTCGTGGTACTCCACATTGGCAATATTATCGACCAACACCCGATGGTCGGCAGGCGTAAAGAGCAGATCGGAGCTGATTGCCACCACCAGGCTCTTCGCCTTGATTTGCGACACTACCGCAGCCAATGCCCCTCGACCTCGTGCTATGTTGTGCGAATCTACCGCACGCGAGAGCAGATAGTAGGAGTAGGCATTAAATCGGCGACGTAACTTCTCGCCCTGATAGCGTTGATAACTCGCCACTCGACGCTCGAAGCAGCACTCATCGGCGTTCTCCTCCGCCTGCGACACCTTATAGGCATAGGCACCACGATACGACAACAGAGCGATACTACGTGCAACAGCCATACCATTCAGACCCGCCTCGTCGTTACGCTCACCAAACGTCGCATCGTTCTCGATAGCCATACGCTGCGACTCGTTGAAACCTGCAATCCACGGATCGACCTGTGGCGATGTTGCGATAAATGCCGCCCGCTCCATAAAGTCAGGTTGCATCACCGCCCACTCCAAACATTGGAAACCGCCAATCGAACTACCGATAAGCAACTTCACACGGCGGATACCCAGATGTTCTGCCAAGAGTTGATGCACTCGCACCATATCACGCACTGTAATAGCCGGAAAGTCGCCATACCACCTCTCGCCCGTCGCAGGGTTTATACTCCACGGGCCCGTAGTGCCATAGTGCGAGCCCAAGATATTGGCACACACCGTAAAGTAGCGAGTTGGGTCCAAAAAGCACCCCTCCTCAACCGTATGAGGCCACCAATCGGCAACATCGGAGTTGGCTGTCAAAGCGTGGCACACCCAGATGATATTATCGTCCGCAGCACTGCGTTCGCCATACGTATGGTATGCGATTTCGAGAGAAGGCAACACTGCCCCACTTTCAAGCTCGAAAGGGTGTGGATATTTATAGAACTGATATGCCATCGTTAATCAATCTGTGCAAAGGCTTGTTCGAAATCATCAATAATATCCTCGACATTTTCCAGACCCATCGAGATACGCAGCAGTGTTGGCGTAACACCCGCAGCCGCCATATCCGATTCGCTCAACTGCTTGTGGGTTGTCGAAGCAGGGTGTGTTACGACACTTATCGAGTCGCCAATCATCGTCATATTGCCCATCAACTGCAACGACTCGACAAAACGCACGGTACTCTCCAACGTACCCTTCAATTCGAGCGTAAAGACACTCGATGCACCCATTGCGTAGTATCGCTTTGCATTGGCATACGAAGGGTGCTCCTCGAAACCTACGTAACTTACCCGCTCAACCTTCGGATGGTTGCGACAATACTCCGCCAAACGGCGACACGACATGGATATGACCCAGGGCAATGTTGTGCGGCAATTGCTCACCTTTGCCTTCCCCTTGCTTTT
>JAZRCC010000046.1:0-1923 GCA_045635405.1 Alistipes sp. | reverse complement strand
CACGCTCCTCGGCAACATCGGCACGCAACTTCTCGGTCGAGATAACCTTGCGGTACGATACATTCTCGGCTGCGAGCTTCTGGTTGAGCGTATTGAGCGAGTCGATTTGACGCAGATAGTTACGCATCACGCTGCGGAGTGTTCCCACCTCACGCTCATACTCCTTGATTTTGGCATAGTTCCAACGACGCTCACGTTTGAGCTGCTCCATCATCTCGTTTGCCTTTTCGAGATTTGCTGCGATGCTGTCGTTCTGATAACGCAGACTGTCGTAGTCATTGATGAGCGATGAGAGGTCACTCTGAATCGAATCACGGTCGATTTTCAGCAACTCGTAGTCGTGCTGCTGCTGACGGTTGAGGTTGAAATAGAGTGCCGAAATGCCCGCCAAAATCACCGCAAGCAACACAATCACAATGCGATAACCCCGAATTGACTTGCCTACATCATCCCTGCGGCTGTCATCATCACCGTAATCTTCGTAACGCTCTTCGTAGTCGTACTTCTTCTCTTCCATAATACTTTCTATTTTTTTTGTTAAACATTTTTTCTTTTTTCTATTCCTCCCCGAAGTTAGGGGAGGTGCCCGTTAGGGCGGTGGGGTCTGTTTTGCTGCTTCGCCGATGCGGCTGTCGCCGAAAAGGGTGGTTAAAGGCTGTTAAAGGTTGTTAATGGCATTTTCCGCCGCCGACCTTATCTGACCTTACTCGACCTTGTTTGACCTTAAAAGACCTTACCCTTTGCGGCGTCTTGCTGCCCTCTACTTCACCCTGCACCCCAGTGGATATTTCAGCCCTCGGTATGCCGAGATATACGCCCTGACTGCACCGATGCGTACGGGTGACTCTATCATCAGCGGAAAGAGGTTCCTATCGTCGCTTATCCAGATAAAAAACTCTGTTCCGTCCGTGAACGAGAACTCCTCGCTCGACCCGAGTGTGCAGGCGAATTTCAGGGCTCTGAACTTGCCACGCTTCGGCACTCGGCACTCCTCACGACCGATGTAGCGGAATTTCAGCAGTCGCACCGTATCCTCCAACACCATCTCCAAGCCGTAACTCCGCCCCTGTTGCAGCGTGTCGGGGTCGATTGTTCGCAGGTTGAAGTAGAGCGACACGGGGTCCATACTCCTTGGTGTGAGTGGCTGCGTGCGTGTTCGAGGCTCCTTGTCGCGGCTCTTTGCCCACGTTGTGACCCTCATAGCATCCCAATCGTAGTCGTAGTGGCTACGGAAGCGGTAACTCCCCTCTTTGAGGTTGCTCTCGAAGCGGAGAGTTCGCCCCGTCAGTGTATCGACCAAGATATCGTAGCGGTCGTCTATATCGAAGAACCAGCGAAACTCCGGCATAATGCGTGCGTGCCCCGTAGTGCGATAGACCGCTCGCCCTGCCAATGTGTCGGCGGTGGTCGTAACGCTCACCTCTGCCATCTCGGTGTTGGGTACCATCTGTGCCTTGTACGCCACACGATACTCCAACCGCTCCCCGACGTGGTAGAGCTGTGCCGATGCTGTTCCGATGCCCAATATCAGGCAAAATATCGCAAAAAATGTACCTTTCAAAACTCTTCTCTTTTTTGTTTTGCTGTCAGCAAACCGATAGGGTCGTTAGGGTCGTTAGCGGCGTTAGGGGCTTTGTTTTTTGCTGTGGTCGCTCTCCCTAAATTCCTTAAACTCCTTAATCTCCCTTTGCCCCCCCCCTACGAAATCTTCGAAAAATCTACCGTATGGCGGTTGGCGTAGCGGTCACGAAGTTGTCGCAGTGAGCGGTTGCATCCGGCATCGAGGTTTGGGTCGGCAGCCAGCAGTGCTATTGCCGCCTCTTGGGTCACCTTCACCACCTGATTATCGAATGCGGGGTTTGCAATTTTCAGGTCGAGCGTCACACCACTCTGCTGTGTTCCGCTGATGTAAGTCGGAGGCCA
>JAZRCC010000045.1:0-8319 GCA_045635405.1 Alistipes sp. | reverse complement strand
ATCCTCTACTTCCCGAAGATTCACAACAACTTCGAGATTCAGAAGAACAAGATTCAACTCTACTGCAATCAGGTATTTGTAACCGATCAGGTCGAAGGTATCGTGCCAGACTACCTTACGCTCTTGCACGGTGTAATCGACTCGCCCGACATTCCGCTGAACGTATCGCGTTCGTATCTGCAAAGCGACTCGAACGTAAAGAAGATTTCGAGTTACATCACCCGCAAGGTTGCCGACCGCCTGAACGAGCTATTCGTGCAGATGCGTGCAGAGTATGAGCAGAAGTGGGACGACCTTAAAATCTTTATCCAATACGGAATCCTTACAGACGAGAAGTTTGCCGAAAAGGCTGCCGGCTGTATGTTGTGGAAGAGCGTCGATGGCACCTACTCGACTGCCGACGAATATCGCACCAAGATTGCAGAGAATCAGACCGACAAGAACGACACACTCGTCATCCTCTATACGGACAGCGTCGAGGGCAAGCACTCCTTTATCGAGGCTGCAAAGCGAAAGGGCTACGATGTGTTGATAATGGATGGTCAGCTGGATAGCCACTACATCAATTGGTACGAGTCCAAAAACGAGAAGGTACGTTTCGTTCGCGTCGATAGCGACGTTATCGAGAAGTTGATACCAAAGCAGAGCGACCTGAAAATCTCGTTGTCGGAGATGCAGCAGAGTCTGTTGCGTCCTGCATTCGAGAGCCAACTGCCTGTCGATGACAAGATTCACTACAACATCACATTCGAGGCAATGGAGCCTTCGCAGCCACCTATCGTGATTACACAGGATGAGTTTATGCGTCGAATGAAGGATATGGCGGCTATGAGTGGTGGCGGAATGAGCCAATTCTATGGCGAGATGCCCGACAACTTCACAATAGCCATCAACGGCAACCACCCTATCACACTCGACATATTGGAGAAGGTCGAGAGTGGCTACGGCGACCGTCTGAAAACCATCACCAAGAAGATTGATGCAGCCACCGCCGAGCAGAATCGCTTCGAGGAGGTTGTAAAGGGCAAGAAGGAGGATGACCTGACAGCCGAGGAGAAGGCTATGCGTGAGGAGTTGCGCGAGAAGGTGACACAACTCACCGACGAACGCAATGCTCGTCTGCGTGAGATTGGCTCGGAGTTGGCACTTATTCGCCAGATTATCGACCTCGCATTGTTGTCGAACGGTATGTTGAAGGGTAAGAATCTCTCGGACTTTATCGAGCGTTCGATTAACCTTATCGAGCCAAACAAGGCTTAATCGGCTCAAAATAGAAGTTGCAATGCAACGCCCTGTCGAACAAAAAAATCGGCAGGGCGTTCATTGTTTTTGTCTTGCAACAATATTTTTTGTACCTTTACGGAGACGATTGTGAATATGTATAGACTTTTAGTGACCCTCGCACTCCTCGTTTGCATTGCCAACCGCAGTAGTGCTGCCGAAAATCGCGACATCGAAGTGTGGCGTGCAGGTGTCGTAGTTACGATGCAAGATATCAACCGCCACGGCATAGACCGCTGTTTTCGTGCCGAGCCAATCAACGATCAAGTATTCAAGCGTATGGTCGATCGCTCCTATAAAAAGGAGTGTACTATCCCTCGCACAGCGTTGCGTTACATCAAGGTTTTGCACCGCAATGCTGCGAGCGACATCCTCTTGGGAGAGTTGGTCGTAAGCGAACGCATTGCCGAGCGTATTGTCCGCATTTTCAGGGCATTATACGAGGCACGATACCCTATCGAACGGATGACATTGATCGATGATTACGAAGCGGACGACAACCGCTCGATGGAGGCTAACAACTCGTCGGCATTCAACTACCGCACAATCCCTACAGGAGGTCGATTGTCGGCTCACTCTCGTGGCGTAGCGATAGATATCAACCCTCTCTACAACCCCTACGTTAAGCGTCGCAAGGATGGCTCGCTGCTCATAGCCCCCGCAAAGGGCGCCAAGTATGTAAATCGGACGGAGTCACACCCCTACAAAATCGAACGCAACGACCTCTGTTGCCGACTATTTCTCGAAAACGGATTTGAGTGGGGAGGCGACTATCGTTCGTGCAAAGATTACCAGCACTTCGAACTTATCGAGTAGGTTTCGCACGCAACGCAGCCATAGCAAAGAGATATTGGGCCGCAAAATAGGTTATCATAATGGCGATGCCACAATATGGAAACGGCTCGACAAAGCGGGCATAGCCTATCATCGCATCCGACGAGCAGAACAACAGAGCCGCCACGCAATATATCCATCTGTCGGGTTGGCGGTGGCAGAGTGCCGTAGTCGCCATTGTGCCAATCACAACCACATACAACAGTGCGGCGACCTGCTCGGCAGTTGTCGCTGCGTGAGGTATTACCACCCCCGCAAAGCAGATAAGCACAACCCACAGAGCAATGCTCAATGTGATATCCGCTCGGTTACGACCACGTCGCTCACGCCAAAATGCCACTATATAACATAGGTGTGCCGCCATAAAGAGGCCCACCTGCCAGAGAAATGCCCTGTGTTCGCCCGCTACATCGCCCGCAGATGAGAGTGCCAATGCAGCAACTATCATATTCACCCGACCGCTACGCCACGCTACGGCAATGGCTAACAGCACGATAGGAAGTGCCTTTGTCAAATCTCGCACCACCGATACGGAGGCAAACTCCCCAAAGATTGCCGCACGGAAAAAGTAGCACAGCACCGTCACCACAAAGAGCAACGATACGACAACAAATCGTCTATGCGAAGACATACACTACTCCTCGAAGTATTGTTGCAGACCCTCGATTAACTCTTTTGGAGCTCGGCAAGGACGCTGTCGCTCGACATTGACATAGCCCAAAACGGTCTCGCCTGTCGTAAGCAGAGTGCCTGCCTCATTGGTAATTTCGTACTGCACACGCATACGCACCAATGGCAACTCGACCAACGTCGCTTTGATGGTAATAACATCATCGTAGTACGCCGGTGCCTTATAGTCCAACGATGCGTGGATGATAGGCGTAACCACTCCACGAGCCTCTAACTCTGCGTATGGAAGGTTTATCGAGCGGAACAACTCGTTGCGTGCCGCCTCGAAAAATGCCAAATAGTTGGCGTGATAGACAACGCCCATCTTATCGGTATCGCGGTACAAAACACGCAGTTGCACAGAGTGTGAAATCATAACTGTATTACTATTTTTTTGTTTGCAAACTCATCTGTCGGCAAAACGACGCTATCGTCTGTCACCTCGATACGGTAGCTTTTACCCTCAATCTCGGCATCGTATGTGCCACCCGTCGGAAGGAGCTTATAGGGGCAATCTATGAGTAGCCGATTACGCTCCACCCTACCTATTATTATATATGGATGTCCCAACTGCAATCGAGCCAACGCCATATCGCCCGATGCAATGGTATGGCGAACGACCGTAGAGCTGACCTTCTGTGCTGCGACAAACTGCTGCTCGATGCTCACCACATCGAGGTGTAAGTTGGCAGCCGCAACTGATGCCGAGTTACCACCCGCATCGTGACCAAAGCGGTGGTTATAGCCCATAACCAAGCACTCTACGCCGAGTTGTCCGACAAGGTAGTCACGCAGAAACACCTCCTGCGGTGTATGGCTGAACTGTTCGTCGAAATCGACCACAAAGAGGTAATCTACGCCCCACTGCTCCAACAGCAAAATCTTCTCCTCCAATGTTGTGAGCAACTTCAACCCCTCGTCACGACCGAGCGTAATGCGGGGATGTGGCTCGAAGGTTACGACCATCGAGGAGCAGTTGCGACGACGAGCCTCCTGACAACACCTATCGACCAACGACCGATGTGCTGCGTGCAGGCCATCGTAAGAGCCGACTGTGGCAACCGTACGGAGCCTTGCAGAGCCCTTCAATGCGTCGAAACCGCGTAAAACCTCCATTCCTCAAAAAAACTATTGATTGTTATTCTCCTCGTTCGCCTTCACAAAGTAGGCAACCTTTTCGAGCGAGGTGGTGATGTCGTAGTTCTCCACCACAATACCCTGTGGGAAGTTCAACGGTGCCGACGTAAAGTTCAGAACGCCCTTGATACCGGCATTGACAATCGGCACAACCAACTGCGAAGCCGCCTTCGTAGGGAGCGACACAACCACAATCGAGATATCGTTATTCGATACGACCTCCTCGAAATCGGACATATCATAGCACGGAATATCGTCTATCACCGAGCCTACCTTTGCGGGGTCGATATCGAACGCCACCGTAATTCGCAACTTCAACTGTTTGCTATTGAAGTACTTTGTAATGGCACGACCGAGATTGCCCATACCAATTACAGCGATATTCATCGAGTTTTCGCTATACAGGATGTTGTTGATAAAATCGATTAACACCCCCACATCGTACCCCTTTTTGGTATCGCTCGAAAAGCCTATCAACATCAAATCGCGTCGCACCTGCACAGCCGTAATGCCGTGGATACCCGCCAAGACGTGCGAAAAGACGTGCGTGATACCCTGACGATGACACGACAACAACGTGCGGCGATACTCGCTCAATCGCTCGATGGTCTTTTCGGGGATATTTGTCGGAAATGCTGACATAGGCTAACGGATTGTTAATGTGAAGTTCGGATTATACGTCACAACCGCCCACTCGCTATTGCTACGCACACCACTCGTTTGTGGCTCGAAGCGGTACGGAGTCTGCAACGGCACAAAACGTCGCTCGGCATAGTGCATCGACCCATCGTAGAGCAGCGAGCCGAAAATCACCGCCGCATCGTAACCACGATATGCAAACAACGATGGCAACTCACCATAGGCTGTGATATATTTCGAGATAAATCTACGCATCCGCTCATCGCTTCTATCGACGTGGTAGGTCGATATCATCGTAACCGCATTCGAGAACAACAGACTGCGGTCGATATTGCGATAGCGGCTCCAACGGTTGTTGCCCAACACAACGTATGGCGATACACTCTGCTGACGAGCCCTCAACGCAATCTTTGCCGAAGCCAACGCCGCCAATATTCTATCGGTCTCTATCTCGCTACCAGCCAAAATCACTATCAGCGACTCCTCCTCCGTACTCAACAGTGGCGACAAATCGCCCGTCGAAGGTGTGCGTTGCACCTCCAAGCCCGCAGCCTCCATTCGAGCATACTCCTTCTCGCGAGCCTCAACGACCGATGGATGCTCATATACGTATTCGTGTACGACCGTCGGACGATTGCCGATAAGTTGCATCATCTCCGCCTCGAACTCCTTGTCGGTACTCTCCGAGCGGATGACGACAATACGACGCTCGTCGAATAGCGAACGCAACTTATCGTACTTGTGTTCAACAGTAGGCGACATCTGGAAGGTCACACCGCTCTTCGTATGTGTAAGGTTTGCAAGTGGCGAGACAATCGGAATACCCAACTCTGCCGCATAACGTGCAACGGGAATCAGTTCGTTCTCATAGACAGGGCCGACAATCAAATCGGCAGAACGCAACTCGCCCGACTCGACAAGTTCACCTATACGACTTGGCGACTCGGCACTATCGTAGAGCGTCACCGAACTATTTATACCCTCGTATCGCAGCGTATCAAGACCCATCAAAAAGCCCTGATAGAACTCCTTATACGGTGCCGCATAACTACCATCCGACGTACCAAGCGGCAACAAGAGTGCGATATCGGCACGCTCGCTACGGTCGAGTACGCGGAATGTTCGCAACTCCGCCTTTCGCTGTTCACGAGCAGCCAACTCCACCGAGTCCGCCTTTTGGGTTTGGAGCGTATGCTTTGGCACCTTCACAATCAGACCCTCGCGGAACTCTGCCCCAGCCTCCATCTCGTTAAGTCGCAGCAGCTCCTCGCTCGTAATCGCAAATCGTTTGGCTATCGATGCCACATCCTCGCCCTCGTGTACGACGTGGTAGGCATACTCCCCCAAAACGGCACGATTGAGTGTTGCCTGCTGTGCCTCGATTGCCCGACGGCTCTCCTCTACCGAGGTTTGACCAACCTCGCTACGACGGATGTAGAGCGTACGCCCCGACGAGAGTATCTCGCCCGTAACAATCGAGTTATCCTCCATCAGCGTGGCAACCGCAATCGAATAACGACGCGAAATCGAGTAGAGCGTCTCGCCCCGCTTTACGACGTGGGTATCAAAGTGCTTCTTCGAACGCTTCACACGCTTCTCCTTCGCAGCAGCCTCCGCCACGGGAATACGGATAACGCTACCCGCCTTCAAACCATAGCTCAACGCAGGGTTTGCAGCCAAAATCTCATTAACCTCAACCCCATAACGACGCGAAAGTGCATAGAGCGTATCGCCTTGCACTACCGAATGTACGATGTACTTCGCACCGTCAATATAGACTATCTGTGCAGCCTCGCCCTCCGCAGCAGCACTCGCAACATCGGCTGCGAATGCCGTACGGATAGCCACAACTGCCAACAAAAGCACCGCAAGATGCCTTATTGAACTCATTTTTTAATTCTCTCCTTTATCTTCTCTATTACACTCTTTGTGTTGCGGGTAAAATCGCCGTTCATCATCCAATCAAAGTAGCTTGGCTCACGACGGAACACCTCCTCGACCCGCTGACCCTTGTACTTGCCAAACAAGAATATCTCCTTGCCCGCATCGTCAAAGCCTATACGACCCGCATAATCGGCCGTACGACTGCGTGTCGAGTACTCCGCCAACGACTCGACATCGTTGGCAAGGTCGGAGTATCGCTCCAACTGACCCAGCAACACCTCGTACGTAGCACGGGTGTCCGCCTCGGCAGCGTGTGCAGCAGTCAACTCCTTATCGCAGTAGAAACGATACGCTGCAACCAGCGTTCGCTCCTCGCGTTTGTGGAAGATATTCTGCACATCGATAAAACGGGCTTGCGAAAAATCGACCTCGACACCGACTCTGAAAAACTCCTCAACGAGCAGTGGCAAATCGAAACGATTGGAGTTGAACCCACCAAAGTCGCACTCCTCCATAAAAGCCTTCAACGAGCGGGCAATCTGGCGGAACGTAGGGCAATCCTTCACATCATCGTCTGTGATATGATGTACCGCCGTAGCATCTGCCGGAATTGGCATCTCAGGGTTAATTCGACGGGTCTTGACCTCTTCTGTGCCATCGGGCAACACCTTCAACATCGAAATCTCGACAATACGGTCGCGTGTAATATCGACGCCGGTAGTCTCCAAATCAAAGAAGATTATCGGTCTCTCCAATTTAAGTTTCATAGCAATCACTCCTACATATTGATAAGCATAGGCATAAGCAACATCAGCGTTGCCGAGCCGTTATCGTCATCGCTTACCGGCTTGAATACCGCCGCACGCGACGAGTCACCCAACTCTACAAGCACGGTTGGGGTGTCGATGTTCGACAAAATCTCAACCAAATATGCCGAGTTGAAGCCGATAGTAATCTTCTCGCCCTCGTAGCTGCACGACAGAGTCTCGTTTGCCGACATATAGAAGCCCGCATCCTGTGCCGTAAGCGTAAGGCGATTGTCGTCGATATCCAAACGCACAAGGTTTGTCGAAGAGTTGGCACACACAGCCACACGACGCAACGAGTTGAGGAACTCGATACGGTCAACAAGCATCTTATTTGGATTTGCCGTAGGGATTACCACGTTGTAGTTGGGATATTTACTCTCGATAAGGTGGCAGATAAGCGTGGTCTGCGAGAGTTTGAATATCGCATTGCTCTTGTCGAAGCCAATCTTTACAGGCTCCTCCTCCTTCAACAACATACTCTTCAACAACACAGCCGGCTTCTTTGGCAGGATAAACGATGTGGTAACACCGCTGTCGTGGCCAATCTTGAACTCTACCAACTTATGAGCATCGGTCGCCACAAATGTAGTCTGCAATGGCTCTACGTTGAAGAATACGCCGTTCATTGCAGGCTTCAAATCGTCATCGGCAGCTGCAAAGAGGGTCTTATTGACACCGTTGAGCAGTGTATCAACCTCCATAGGGAACTCGATAGCCTCCTCCGAGAGGGTCTGCAACGATGGGTAGCTTACTGGATTTGCACCCGGCACCGACGAGCCACCGCTGTGCCAAGTCATCTTAATCTCCCAGGTCTGCTCGTTTACGTCGATTGTCAAAGGCATCTCGGCACACTCCTTCAAAACCTCCAAGAGGAGCTTCGCAGGGGCTGCAACACGGCCCTCACGCTCGATATTATCAACCGCCATCTCGGTTACGACCCAGATTTCGAGATCCGATGCGGTTACCTTCAAAACGCCATCTTTAAGCTCGAACAAGAAGTGTTCGAGAATTGGAAGTGTGCTCTTGTTGCTGATTACTTTACCTGCACCCGACAAACGCGACAGAA
>JAZRCC010000044.1:0-4631 GCA_045635405.1 Alistipes sp. | reverse complement strand
GGCTACGATCCGACTTAATGCCAATGCCAACGAGAATGTTCCCGCAAGAATTGTGATACGCAGGATATTGACACGGAAGAGTTGCAAGAAGAAGAGTATCAGCGAGCAACCCAACCAGCAGATGAGGAGTGCCAAGAGCAGATTTTCGTTAATCCAGCCGATGAAAGCACTATCTTTGAGGATATTTTTCAGACCCTTGAAGAGTGCGAAATAGACAATCGATGTCACCGAAGCACCGCACCACAATGCACCCAAGCGACGGAACACGGCAACGTAGCGGAACGAGAATATCAGTCGCGAAACGTACATAATCGAGATACCGCAGACGAACGCCAGCACCACCGAGAGCAGAATTGCCGACACGATACCCATCGCACGCGAGGTGTTGATATACTCGCCCAACATCGAGAATGTCACAGCAGGGTCGGTGGTAATCTTGTAGAGCGAAACGGCCACTGCCGAGCCCAACAGACTGAAAATCAACGATACGGTGGTCGATGTTGGCAAGCCGAGCGTGTTGTACAAGTCCAACAGAACCACGTTGCCGAGCATCACGCCCACATACAAAAACATCACCTCGCGGAAGGTGAAGTACGATGGGTCGAACATACCGCTACGGGCAACCTCCATCATACCGCTCGATGTCATCGCACCAATAATAATACCGCACGACGCAACCAACAGAATGGTACGCATCTTTGCCGCCTTACTACCGATAGCCGAGTTAAGAAAGTTTACCGCATCGTTGGTCACTCCGACGTAGAGTCCCGATACGGCGAGGATGGCAAGCATAGCCACCGCAATGTAATAGAGTTCACTCATAAGTGAGATTTTAATGGTTTTTCGTGCTACAAAAATAGGATAATTTTTCGGAAGTTGTACGGCCGATGGTAAATCTTAACGATTTGTTAACGTTGGGGGGGGGCGCCGCACGCCGCGAAAGGGAAATTAGGGAGTTTAGGGAGGGTGACCAAAGGCGACAAGCGACAACGACCGCCGAGTTTTTAAAGTCGGATAAGGTCTTGTAAGGTCAGATAAGGTCGATTAAGGTTGGCGGCGGAAAACCCTTAACAACCTTTAACCACCCTTAACAACGCATAGGCAGCAAAAAAAGGGGGCATTGCTGCCCCCTCTCTATCTGCGTTGCTCGGTTAGAGCGATGGAACGGTTGCGGTGACCCAATCGAGGCCCTCGCGACCCGTGTTGGTGTACTTCTTGAACTCGGTAATCTTATCCGCATTGTAGGTGTGCGAGTAGTTGCCCGGCAGATATGCACGAATCTGCAACTTGCCCGACTTAACATCCGTCTGCACAGCACTAACCGACGAATATGTCTTGCTCAACGTACCCCAATACATATGTGGTGAGGTGTTCGCGTAGGTCCAGCAGTTACCCGTCTCCGAGCCGTTGCGACTGGTTATGGTGTTGTTACCGCGGTCCATAGTCATACCCCACATCCACCAATCGAGGTCGTTGCGGACATAGAGTCCCGAACCTGTATTGGCATTACCTGTATTGCTCTCGACAAGTGCCGTACCTGCATAACTCGACGAACTTGCCGTGTTACCGTTCGAATCGACAATATAGTGTTTGTAGCTGAAATCATTTGGATACGCATTCTGTGTTGCCCACAGACCCTTTGGTGCCGAGTGGCGGTTGTTGGACTTCATCAGCGTCATCGACTTCCACGTTGCACCGCTATCCTCCGAGAACTCAACCTTCCACGACTGTGCGATACCCGACGAGCCACCATCGCTGTGGCCCATAAAGACGTTAGCCACGATAGCGTTCTTCTGACCGGTGCCGAAGGTATATTCGCTGATGTAGTTCTCGTTGCTACCCTCGGTGGAGTTCGAAATCTTGTCGGCAGCCCAATATACACGCAGACCGTTGTCGATGTAGTTGTTCGAAGCCAGGGTACTATCCACGTCGCCGATATTGCTTGTACCGATAGCCTTGAAACGCTGTACGGTGATATCGTTGCCCGTGAAGGTGTAGATGGCATAACCCGCAGGCGAGCCATCGTTACACATACTTACGTTCCAGAACTGACCGCAAGCTGCTGCGTGGTTCACCTCGAAGATATCCTTGATGCTCTTGAAGAGTTTGGTCTTGTTGGCGTGGCGGTGGCCCGAGAAGATATACGCCTTGTCGAACTCCGACATCAGCGCGAGGATACGAGCCTCATAGACACCCAAACTGCCATTAAAAGCAGGTACGTGGAGACACAGCACAACGCACTTCTTGCGATCGACGGTCGAGAGGTCACGCACCAACCAATTGTACTCATACTCCGAGATAGTACCCGTGTAAGATGTGCCGCTGAATTGGCACGAGTTGAGGGCGACGATGTGTACATCGCCACGCTCGAACGAGAAGTTCGATGGGCCGTATGCAGCCTCGTACTCGGTAATCGAACGAGAGGTCTTGCCCGAGTTGAAGTTGTAGTCGTGGTTACCAGGCACGGTAAACCAATAGACACCCGTCTTGCCGACACCCATAGCCGACTTCATATCGGCGTGGTGGTCTTCGCCATCGACAGAGTCCCAACCGATATCGCCCAACACGATACCGATAGCCTGCTTGCTACCGTCCGACGCATTAATGGCACTATTGTAACCCCTGGTCTTGACCATATATTTCAAATCGGGAACCACCTTCTTGGTGAAGCGGTCCATACACTTATCGACACTCGAATCGTGGGTCTGTGGGTCAGCCATAACGTAGAGGAACCACTTGTCGTGCTTATCCTCGGCGGTGTTGTAGCCGTTGACACCATCCGCCAAAGTGCCGTTGTAGTAGAACTTGGTACCCAACGTGAAGTCGTATGTGGTGACACTCTTATCGAACTTCTTGTAGAATACAGGATAGCCCGAGCCGTTGAGAGCAATCTCGTAGTTTGCCGGTGTGGTGTACTGCACGAAGCGAGCATTCTCGTTGTAAGGCAGTGTATATCGACCATTTGCATCGGTAACGGTGGTGCTGTAACCATCCGTCACGGCGATACCTGCCACACCCTTGCCACCTGCCGACGATGGAGCCGAAATCTTACCCGAGATGGTCTTGGTTACGCCCACAATCTCGACCTTGATATCGTCCAACAAGAAGCGGCACGCACCATCGCTGTTACTACGACCTGCACCTGCAAAGGCAATACGGCAGTCGCTCTCGACACCTTTCAGCGTTACGCTGAACTCCTGCCAATGGCCGAGTTTGGTCTGGTCGAGTGTTACGGTCTGCTCATCGACAAGCGTAGCCTCACCGAGGTGGAAGTTGGTCACCGTACCACCCTTGTGGTTACGCACAGCTATCATATTCTCGTTAGCCGAAGTCTTGTAGTTTACGGTCGTGAAGTATGCCGCCTTGAAGGTAACCTTCACATCGGCAACGCCCGGAATCGACGAGAGCTCCGGTGTACATATCGCACCTATTGCATAGTTACCACCGATACGAGCGTAGCCCGGACGCATAAATACGCAAGGGGCTTCGTCGTTCGAGTAGTAGCTCCAACCCTTCATACCCATATCATCGACAAGGTTGCTCATATCCTTGAAGATGTTGTAGTACGACTGTGGCGAAACACGAGCAAAATCGACAGTCTCGCCCTCGTGGGTGTGAGCCGACCACGATACGTTGCCCTCTGCCTTGTGCATCTTCGTTGTCGAGGCCTTGTTCGACTCGTTGTAGCCCGCCGAGTAGTTCACAATATCGCCACCATAGAAGAAGCGTCCGAAGTTCTGGAACAGCACCACATCGCCAACCTCGGCATCCTGTGCAATGCCTCCCTCGTATGCCATCGGGAGGGTCTTTACGGCAAGTGGGCCCGCTGTTACGTTTCGTACGCCATCCTTAACCTTAACCCAATACTCGGTATTAGGCTCCAAACCGCTGGCAATATAACGTGCAGGGAAGTTCGATGGGTAGGTCTTCACGCCATTTACGGTCGTTGCCGTACCATAAGCGAAGAAGTCGCCCGAGAGGAGTACCTGCAATTGGAGTTGCGAGCAGTCGGCGTCCTTGTAGATTGAGAGCGTATAGTTGTTGGCATAGCCGTTGTGGTCCAACTTACACTTATCAGGCGTATTAGGGAAGAGGCTTGTATAGAGTCCGCTCGTAACATTCTCCTTGGTGATAGACCAACCAATCGAGAGTGTGGTGTCGGTAGCACGCACAAGGTCGCACCACAGACCATCCGATACCGAAACAACCTCTATGCGGATATCGTCTATGAAGAATCGCTCGGTAGCGTTGGTACCGTTACCGCCGATACCGATACGGCAGTCGGACGTTACGAATGGCAGCGTTACGGAGTAATCTTTCCAATCGGTCGAGTGCTCGCCTTCGAGGGTGAGAACCTCGCTCGCTACAACCGTTCCGCCCGTAACTTTCGATGCGGTCTTAGAGTTGTCGGTTGCAGTCTCAAACGATGCACCCTCAACAGCCGTAATCTTCACCGCTCTCGAATCGACAGTCGAAGTGTTCGTAGGCTCGCAGAATGGTGCAGCCTTAAAGGTTACACGAACGATACACTCCTTACCCGCTGGAAGTGCTGCGAGTGTAGGTGTATAGAGCGTTGTGGTACAATCAGCAGCACCAATCTTCAAATAGCCAGGCATAGCACCGATACAGGT
>JAZRCC010000043.1:0-2876 GCA_045635405.1 Alistipes sp. | reverse complement strand
CGAGACTCGCAACGTCATTGTTGCCACAGGTGGAATATCCTACCCACGAACAGGCTCAACGGGTGACGGATATCAATTTGCAAGCGATATGGGTCACGCTGTCGAGGATATACGTCCATCGCTTACGGCACTTGTCACGTCGCACCCACAAGCCGATTTTATTCGTGATGTAATTTTGCGAAATGTAAACGTGCAGCTCTACATAGATGGCGAACTTCGTGGCGAGGAGTTTGGCGAATTGACCTTCTCTGATAGAGGTATCGAGGGTGCCGCAACGCTACGATTGAGTCGTGATGCGGTGGATGCACTGCTCGAAGAGCGTAGTGTGAAGTTGCACCTCGACCTTAAACCGGCACTTACGGAGGAGATTTTGCGTGAGCGTATCAAGCGTGAGGTTGCCGAGATGCAACCCGAGGAGTTCTTTGCCGAGTTGGTACGACGTTTGGTGCCAAAACCGCTTGTTGTGCCTATCTGCAAGGAGTTGGATGTACATTCTCGCCTCTACATTAGCAAAGTAACCGATGCACAATTCGAGCGACTGATAAAGGTTTTGAAGGGCTGGTCGTTCCCAATCAATGACTACGCCTCGTTCGACTACGCAATTGTTACCGCAGGTGGTGTTCGATGCAGCGAAGTGAACGAGTACACTATGGAGTCAAAATTCGTTAAGGGTCTCTATTTTGCAGGCGAAGTGTTGGATATCGATGCCAACACGGGAGGATATAATATGCAGCTTGCCTTCTCGACGGGTCACCTCGCCGGAATGCTCAAAAAGTGATGAAGAACAACAATCGCAACATAAAACGTCGATTGTACCGATTATCTTTAATAGGCAATCACCTATCACGAATTAAACACTTTCGTGGTCACGGTGTCCATTCGCCTTTCGTTTATGGACTCGTTCGCTCGGTCTTTATGACACGCAGAGGCTTGCACGATGAGCTATCGCAATTCGTAGAGAGACTCGTGGCGGTGGGCGTTGCTCTGCGACGTGCCGTGCAGTTGGAGGGGGCTATGCAGTATAGCAACGCATCGACCTACGTCATCGACTCGGTGGCGTGCAATGCCGACTTTTGCATACTATCCCCAAAATGCGATGTGCGAGAGTTTGCTCTGGCTTATCAGAGTGCATTGGCGAATAGTTCGACCCTCGTGATATGCCAACCCTACGCTACGCAAGAGCGTCAGCAGGAGGTTATGCGTCTGGTCGAGTTGCATAGATGCACATCGGTTGATAATCGGGCTTATATTTTATTTTTCAACAACAAACTGCCAAAACAACATTTCAAGTTATGAAACTATATACCAAAGCGGGCGATTGTGGCAAGACATCGCTTATAGATGGAACTCGTGCTGCAAAAAACGATTGTCGAGTAGAGGCTTATGGCTCGGTCGATGAGCTGTGTAGCTTTACGGCTCTTTTGGGCGATATGCTCGCCGAACGCTACCCCGATAAGAGTCAATCATTGGTCGAGGAGTTGCGACGAATTACATCAATATTGATGAGCGTCGAGGCTCTGTTGGCCGTTGGCGAAGGTTGCAAAAAGCAGATAACACCAATCTCTGCCGATGCTATCAATTGGCTCGAAAGCCGCATCGATGCACTGCAAGAGGAGTGTCCCCCACTCACGTCGTTTACTATTCCGGGCGGATGTATGCTCACCTCGCTCTGCCACATCTGCCGCACGGTTTGCCGACGAGCCGAACGCAATGCCGTTTGTGCTATGCAGAATTACGATATCGACCAAAGTGCTTTGGTGTGGCTGAATAGGCTCTCGGACTACTTCTATGCTATGGGTCGCGTGCTGACACAGCGATTGGGCGTAGAGGAGATATTGTGGCGTCCCTAAAATTTTTCTCTAAATAGTTGTATATTAGATTTTTTTTATAATTTTGTGCCGCATATAAAGTATATGCAATAAATAGCTGAAATAGGCGTTAAAATTGACAAAATTATAATATAAATCGAATAACTATGTATTGGACACTTGAATTGGCATCGAAACTTGAAGATGCACCTTGGCCTGCAACAAAAGACGAATTGATTGATTACGCTATTCGTTCGGGAGCACCGCTCGAAGTTTTGGAGAACTTGCAGGAGATTGAGGACGATGGCGACACCTACGAAAGTATGGAGGAACTTTGGCCTGACTATCCATCGAAAGAGGATTTCTTCTTTAACGAGGAGGAGTATTAAAAATCAAATAAAGAGGGGTGTCTAACAAGTTTTTTAGACACCCCCCTTTTTGTTTGAAGTTGTATAACAAGAGGGATTTCAAGGCTTGCGAAGCCCAAAAAAGTGGAGCATACTCGACGTATGTGAGCATTTTGAGGGCGAGAGTAACGCAGAAATCACCTTGTTAGACAGCTTCTTTTATTACACCTACTCGACATATAGCACCAGACCTTTAAGGTACTCGCCTTCGGGGTGGTAGATATTGATTGGGTGGTCAGCAGGCTGCGAAAGTTGGTGCAGGATACGCA
Organism: Alistipes sp.; assembly: GCA_045635405.1. GTDB lineage: Bacteria > Bacteroidota > Bacteroidia > Bacteroidales > Rikenellaceae > Alistipes. The sequence continues at coordinate 392 of JAZRCC010000043.1, read as the reverse complement.
CGCGACGACCTGCAATAGCAGCCGATGTAAAGACCATAGTGCGGAACAACTCCTTCGATACAGCCTGCGAGCAGGAGAAGGTAAAGAGTATGCCACCCGGCTTAATCTGCTGCATAGCACGGCTATTCAATCGTTTATAACCCTGCATCGCGTTGCCCAGCACCTTGTGGTGTTTTGCGAATGCAGGAGGGTCGAGGATAATCATATCATACTCATTGCCAATATCTTTGAGATACTCTACCGCATCGCACGCAAGGCTCGAATGTGGTGCATCGTCGCCAAAATTAAGTCGTACATTCTCCTCGACAAGCCTTATGGCACGCTCCGAAGCATCAATGGAGCAGACACGTTTTGCACCACCTGCCAGAGCATAGACCGAAAAACCACCCGTA
>JAZRCC010000042.1:0-6346 GCA_045635405.1 Alistipes sp. | reverse complement strand
CACGCGGCATTGATAGCCTCCTGCTCGAAGGTGAGAACTCGTACCGTAATAGAACCTATTTGGTAGTGTCCTCGTGCCAAAAACTCACCCGAACGACTATATACATCAACAATATCGCCTTCGACAAGTTCTGCACCGTTCGACTCGATACGCTCTATTGCTCCCGAAAAAACCCAAGGGTGACGACGTGCCAACGACTCCTCTTTGCCTCGTTTAAGAATTACTTTATGAATCATACTTCGTAACTATTTTGTGCAAAGGTAGCAATTATATGCGTATCTTCAGCCTATATATCGTGCAAATTTTCCTATTTACTCGCTAAATGAGCCAATATTTATCGTGGGAATTTCCTAAATTCAATTTTCTTTTCTACTTTTGCAATCACATTTAGCAATAAGCAAAACGGTCTTAAAAATATGATAAGTAGAAGAGTATTGAGAACAAAAGTCGTAAAGAGTGTTTACGCCTATCTCCAAAGCGGCTCGGATGATATTGCAGCAGCAGAACGCACGCTCGTGTCGTCAATCAACAAAGCCTATGAACTCTATCATCTGATGTTCACCCTGCCACAAGCCATTGCGGAGTATGCGGCAGAGCGTATCGAAATCGGTCGCAACAAGATGTTGCCTACCTACGAAGACCTGCATCCAAACACCAAATTTGCAGAGAATGCCGCCATTGCCAAACTTGCACAGGACAAGGGCATTGCCGAGTTTTGCCAGAAACACGGTTTAAGTTGGGCAGGTGCTGACGATGTTATCAAAAACATCTACCTCGACCTTATCGAGCAGCCATTTTTCCAGCAATATATGCAATCTTCGAAACGCTCATTCCGTGAGGATGTTCAGCTGACGGAGCAGTTGATGTTGCACCTTATCGAGTGCGACGATTTGTTGGAAGATACCCTCGAAGAGCAGTCGATAATGTGGGCCGATGACCTCGACTATGTTATCACGATGGTTGCCCGCACCATTGCCGGAATTGGCGAGTCGAAAGAGTTCGTGAAACTTTTGCCGAAGTTCAAGAGCGACGACGACCTCGATTTCGCTTGCAAGCTCTTCCGCCAATCGATTATCGAGTACGAAGCTTCGATAAAAACCATCGACGAATATACCCAGAATTGGGATTTGGAGCGTATCGCCCTGATGGACAATGTCATATTGTGCGTGGCGATAGTCGAGGCTCAAACCTTCGCATCGATTCCTGTAAAGGTGACATTGAACGAGTATATCGACATTGCGAAGTACTACTCTACCCCTTCGAGCAGCCTATTTATAAACGGTGTGCTCGACAAGATTACGGCAACAATGCTTGCGGAGGGTAAGATTGTAAAAAGCGGTAAAGGTTTGTTGTAATAGGACTAATAGGTGTCAAAAACGGGCGACGATTTTGCAACACAATAAAATTTAGTTACCTTTACAAGACCAAACCGAACAACACGGAAAACAATTACAAACAATAAAGATTTAAGATTATGATTACACTTTTGAATGCTGCACAGCCTGCAATGGGTGGTGGTCTGCCATTTTGGGGTATGATTGCCGCAATTATCGTTATTATGTGGTTCTTTATGTGGCGTCCGGAGGCAAAACGCCGCAAGGAGATGCAGAACTTCATTAAGAACCTCAAAAAGGGCGACAAAATTATCACTGCCGGTGGTATCTATGGCACTGTAAAGGAGATTAAAGAGGGCGAGACAACTATCCTCATCGAGGTTGATAGCAACGTCACTCTCCGTATCGAGAAGAATATGGTAATTGCTGATCCTTCGGCACAATCGCAGGAGAAGAAGTAATTTGAGATGGCAAAGCAATCCACATACTTTACACACGGCACCTGCTCGCAGGCAATCATTACCGAGATTGACAACGGCACTATCGTCAGCGTTCAATTCCTCGGCGGTTGCAGTGGCAATACGCAAGGCATTGCAGCGTTGGTCAAAGGTATGGATGCACGGAGTGCCATTGAGAGGTTGCGTGGAATAGACTGCAACGGTCGAGGAACTTCGTGTCCCGACCAACTCGCAAAAGCGTTGGAGCAGGCTCTGCGAGAGTAGGTTTGTCAAAAAAAATTATCGAAGAGGGTTATGATTGATTCATACCCCTCTTTTTTTTGTGCGATAATATTGCTATCGAAAACAATTAATTCGTATATTTGTAAACGATCAATAAACTGCAATAGTAATGAAGAGATTTTTTATATCCGCAATTTGTCTGCTGCTCGTCGTTGCGACCTTATCAGCAAAACACACCTACAATCGTGCCGAGTGGCGTATGTCCAAAAAAGGAAACAAAGCCACAGCAGTCTATCAGCGAACAAACAAGTATCCAGCATCGGTTGGTGTGGAGGCAACGATATCGCACCACTCAAAATCGGGCAAACTGCAATCTGCAAAACTCTCTGCGAAGGGTTTACCATCGGCAGAAGGGGCTACAAAAGGTAGTTATTGGATGATGGAGATGCCTGTTAAAGGTGTTGAAGCAGGTACGCTTGTCGATATATGGTTACCATTTGCCACGCTACCCGAAGAGGAGAACCACTCATTTGCATTCGAGTATCGTGACGGTAAAAAGTGGTACCCAATTACCCCCGCCGACAAGAGTGGAGCCAACTGCCAATCGACCACATCGTCAAAGCACGTTACTCGCCTATGGCACTCATTCCGCGCAAAGAGGGCGATTAGCAATGGTACTGTCGCTGTTCGTCTGCGTCAGATTGAGGGCAGACCTATAACATCGTTGGTATGCTGTCCATCGACACGCGGACAATATCCCCAAATGATTTGCCTCGACAACAGTCAGCCACTCGACACATTGAAGATGCTCTTTATCGGCAACAGCTACACCTACTACCACACCTACCCCGTAATCTTCAAAGAGATTGCGTGGAGTCAAAAGCACTATGCCGACTGCGATATATTTGTATCGGGCGGCTATACGATGAAGGCACATTTGGCAAACAAATACTCTCGCGAAGTTGTTGAGCGAGGAGGCTTCGACTACGTTATGTTGCAAGACCAGAGTTTCCGCCCTACGCTGAAAGATACCGAGGATGACGAGGGTGCTTTGGAGCATCTGCAAAAGATGGTCACATTTGTCCACGACTACTCGCCAAGGGCAAATATTCTGTTGGAAATCACCTGGGGTCGCAAACACGGCAGCAACAATCTCGGTAAAAAATATGCTCACTTAAAGGATAAATATCCTCATATCTTTGCCAACTACGACTCGATGCAAAACCGCCTTATCGAGGCACTAACCGAGGAGGCAGAGGCAACAGGCATAGGACTCAACCCTGTCGGAGTGGCTTGGCAAATCGTATTCCACGAGCGTCCCGACATCGAGTTGTATCACACCGACGCCCACCATCAATCCTACGCAGGCTCCTATCTGTCGGCTGCGGTGCTCTACCAAACCATCTATCGCCAGCCGTTCGACGAAGGCGTGTCGGATGCCAAATTACCGCACGATATTGCCGCATATTTGCGTAGTGTAGCCGAACGAGTTGTGCTAAAAGGTGAGCGTTGGCAAAAAAAATAGAGATTTTGCGAACAATATAACCCAAAAATTTGTATCTTTGTACAATAGTAAGACTATTCAATGTTTAATCTAACTTTATAAGAAGCTATGACAATCAGAGAAAGAATGGACAAGGCGCTTGAAATGGCCGGTCAGACCAAAGCTGCCGAAGTTTCGCAAGGTGCCCTCAAAAGCACTCCTGCTCTTTTCAAAAAGTTCTTCCCAGGCGAGAAGGCTGTCGTAATTACAGACCAATTTGTATGGACTGCTGCTGGTGAGGCTGTTTATAACATTATGAACGCCGAGGGAGTTCCTTGTGAGAAGTTTGTTATTCCTGACAAGAGTTTCCACGCAGAGTGGAAGTATGTCGAGATGATTGAGGATGTCCTCAAACAGCACGACGCAATCGCTATCGCAGTTGGTTCGGGTGTTATCAACGACGTATGTAAGTTGGCATCGCACCGCCTTGGCAAGCGTTATATCTGTATCGCTTCGGCTGCATCGGCTGACGGTTATACAGCATCGGGTTCGGCTATCGTTAAGGATGGTGCAAAGCAGACATTCATCTGCCCTGCTCCACTCGTAATTATCGGTGACTCGGACGTTTTGCGTAACGCTCCTGCTCGTTTGACCGTTGCAGGTTATGCCGACTTGGCTGCCAAAGTTCCTGCTGCCGGTGAGTGGATGATTGCCGACTTGTTTGGTACCGAGCCTATCAACCCACCTGCTTGGAATGCTATTCACGATATGTTGCCAGAGTTGTTGGCTGACGCACAGGGTGTTGCTGACCGTAGCGTAACCGCTGTTGAGAACGTATTTGCAGGTTTGGCAATGTCGGGTGTTGCAATGCAGATTGCAAACGACACACGTCCTATTTCGTGTGCAGAGCACCTTTACAGCCACATTCTCGATATGACAGGTCACACTTTTGAGGATCGTATCGTATTGCACGGTTTCCAGGTATCGGTTGGTACTGTTACTATGTGTGCATTCTTCGACGAGTTGCTCAAAATGGATCTCACCCAAATCGATGTTGACAAGTGCGTTGCTGCTTGGCCTACAAAGGAGCAGGAGATTGCACGTGCAACAGAGTTGTTCAAGAACTTCCCTGTACCAGAGCTCGGCCCTACCGAGATCAGCAAGAAGTGGCAGTCGCCAGAGGAGGTACGCGAGCAGCTTACACGCGTTAAGCAGACTTGGCCAGAGTTCCGCGAGAAGCTCCGCAAGCAGGTTTACAGCTATGAGAAGATGCGTGACTTGTTCGTAACAGCAGGTGCTCCTGTTGAGCCTACACAGATTGGCGTAAGCCGTGCACAGTGGGCTGCGAACACTCACCTCGTTCAGTTGATGCGTTGGAGAATCAACCTCTTCGACTTGGCAAAGCGTGCTCAAATCTTCGACACACTCCACGCACGAGTATTCGGCAAGGGTGGCGTTTTGGAGGCATAATTTGCTACCATACAACAACAAAATACGGGAGGCTCCGACGAGTCTCCCGTATTCTTTATTTAGGATGCAACGCTATTAAGTGCTACCCTACTTCTCTCGCATAATCTTGTTTTGGCGATTGATACTCTCGATATGTATTGCATCGAGCAGAGTCGCCATAAATTCTCGACTCAAACCCAACGACTCGGAACGTGACAATACTCGCTCGACGATATCATTCCAACGCGACGACTGCAAAATCATCACATTATTGTCACGTTTGATACGACCGATACCCTCGGCAGCCTCCATACGACGAGCCAAAAGGTTGAAAATCTCGCTATCCAAACGGTCAATCACACCACGCAACTCATCGAGCGATGTTTGGTAGGCGATAGAATCCGACGCTTCGGCACGCCAAGTAAGTTGGTCGATAAGTGCAGCAAAATCGTCGGGCGTAATCTGCTGTTTAGCATCGCTCCAAGCGTCGTCGGGCGAGATGTGGCTCTCTATCATCAAACCATCAAAATCGAGGTCGGCAGCCTGTTGCGACACGTCGAAAAGGTTTACCCTATTGCCACAGATGTGCGATGGGTCGCAGAATATAGGCAACTCCGGACAGCGTTTCTTTATCTCGATTGCAAGGTGCCACATCGGCGTATTTCGATAGGTCTTTGAGCCATAGCCCGAAAAACCTCTGTGTATCAGACCCAAATTCTCGATACCACACTTTGCGAGTCGCTCGATTGCACCCGACCATAGTTCGATGTCGGCATTCATCGGATTTTTCACCAATACGGGTATCTTGCTCCCACGCAGAGCCTCGGCAACCTCCTGCGTGCTAAATGGATTGGAGGTTGTGCGAGCACCTATCCACAAGAGATCCACATCGTGAGCCAAAGCGTGCTCAACGTGCTTTGCCGTAGCAACCTCGATTGCTATGGGCAGCCCTGTCACCTCTTTTACCTCTTGCAACCATGGCAGAGCCGGAGCTCCCAAACCCTCGAACATACCCGGTCGAGTACGTGGTTTCCACACTCCTGCACGAAGGATGTCCACCCTCTTTGTAGCGGCCAATGCCATTGCCGTAGAGATAATCTGCTCACGGCTCTCTACGCTGCACGGACCCGCAATTATCAACGGTTTTTTCGCCTTAATATCTACTCCCATAATATATATATGCGTTATTTGTTTGCTTCTAATACTTTTCTAATATCGTTCGCACGCTGAATCATCGCTCGAATTGCTTGATAATCATCTCGTTCCAATGCTTTGCGGAAGAGTTGCAACTGATGTATATACTCTCGCAATACGTCCAACACATTGTATTTATTCTGTGCGAAGATAGGCACCCACGTATTCGCCTCGCTCTTGGCAAGACGCACCGTGCTGTCGAAACC
>JAZRCC010000041.1:0-1988 GCA_045635405.1 Alistipes sp. | reverse complement strand
GTGGATATATCCACGATGGCGAGTATGCACGCAAACACTCTCATCGTGGTATCTGTTCCGAGAGCGAATGGGGACAGATTGTTCGTGATATAGAGCTTGTCAAAGAGAGCGGTTGTCGCTACCACGTCTGTCATATCTCGGCACGCGAGAGTGTCGAGGCTATACGTCGTGCAAAGCAGGCAGGATTGCCAGTGTCGTGCGAAACGGCACCTCACTATCTTGCACTGTGTGATGCCGATTTGCAGGAGGATGGACGATTTAAGATGAATCCTCCGTTGCGAGCAGCCGAGGATAGAGCAGCCCTTATCGAAGGCGTTAAGGATGGCACTATCGAGGTCATTGCTACCGACCACGCCCCACATACGGCAGCCGAAAAGTCGCTCGGTTTGGAGCGTAGTGCTATGGGCGTTGTGGGTTTGGAGACCTCGTTCGGTGTGGTCTATACCACATTGGTACGTCAGGGCATAATAACATTGGAGAAGATGATTGAGTTGATGTGTGACAATCCTCGTCGCATATTCCGACTCGGTGGAGCACTGCGTGAGGGTGAGCGTGCCGACATTGCGGTGTTCGATGTAGAAGAGCCATATAGCGTCGATAGCAGCAAATTTAAGACAATGGGACGTGCAACTCCGTTTGAGGGTTGGCAACTCTATGGCAACTGCTGTATGACAATCTATAAAGGTGAGATAGTTTGGCAAAAATAGGATAAACAAAATATATACAAAGATGAAACAACCCAACAAAAAATTAGTTTTGGAGAGTGGCGAAGAGTTTGTCGGCTACGGTTTTGGTGCAGATTGCCAGAGCGTGTGCGATATCGTCTTCAATACGTCGGTTGTGGGTTATCAGGAGATAATCTCCGACCCATCCTACACCGATCAAATTGTGGTAATGACCTACCCTGTTATTGGAAACTATGGTGTTGCCGATGAGGATTTCGAGACTCGTGTTCCGTCGATTGGCGGTTTGGTAGTTCGAGAGCATTGCGAAACCCCAAGCAACTTCCGTTCGACAAAGAGCGTTGCCGAATTGACCGAGGAGTTGTCGATTCCGGGTATCTATGGCATCGATACTCGAATGCTTACACGCATCTTGCGTCGTAAGGGGTGCTGCCGTGCTGCGATTGTGGATGCTTCGATGAGCAATGCCGAGGCGTTGAAGCTCATTGCGGAGACACCTCGCAAGAGCGATGCAGTACGCAAAGTGAGTTGCCGCAAACGCTGGTACTCGCGTACTCCAAATCACCGTTTTGATGTTGTGGTGGTTGATTGCGGCGTAAAGCATAACATTATCCGCCAACTCAATCGCTGCGGTTGCAATGTTGTGATTGTGCCATTCGATACACCATATGCAGACATTATGGCATTTAACCCAAATGGTGTGCTGATTTCGAGCGGCCCGGGTTCGCCTATGGATGTTCCGCAAGTTGTGGACTTGATTCGCGAATTGCGTGGTAAACTCCCCGTTTTCGGCGTAGGATTGGGTTACCTGCTTACGGTGTTGGCATACGGTGGCGTATGTTGCGAGGAGGCTTGCGGTAATCGTTGCAGCAATCATCCGGTTAAAAATCTTGCTGACAACCACATCGTGATGGCGGCTTTGAGTCATCGCTACTCGGTAGATGAGTCGTCGTTGCAGGGTCTTTCGCTCGTAGCAACACACGTCGATATGCTCGACGGAAAGGTTGTCGGCGTAGAGTCGGCTGCCGAGCGAGTATTTGCGGTTCAGCACTATCCGGAAGGTGCTCCGGGTCCTAATGACAGCACCTATCTTTTCGACAAATTTATTAAACTGATGGAGGCGTAACGATATGGCAAAGAGAACAGATATAAAGAAGGTAATGGTTATCGGTTCGGGACCTATTGTGATTGGTCAGGCAGCCGAGTTCGACTATGCAGGTACGCAGGCTTGTTTGGCTCTGCGTGAAGAGGGTTACGAGGTTATCCTTGTAAACTCCAACCCTGCAACAATTATGACCGACACCC
>JAZRCC010000040.1:0-3076 GCA_045635405.1 Alistipes sp. | reverse complement strand
ATACCGATTTTGATATCAGCTGCTGTAATTGTCATAGTTGTAAATATTTTTTGAGTTGTTAATCTTACATTTTTTAATTTCGGCTGCAAAAATACAAAGAATTGCTCAAACTGAAAAATTTTTTGGCTACGAATTCCTCATTTTCAACTTTTTGCGACCTATCGCCCACTCCACTCAAAGTGTTTCTGCTCGATACCTAGCAGTTGCACGATGCGTTCCACCACGCTGCGACACAACTCCTCGATGGTCGTAGGCTGGGCGTAGAACGATGGCGATGCGGGCAAGATGATACCTCCGGCGGCTGTTATGCGGTGCATATTCTCGATGTGGATAAGCGAGAGCGGTGTTTCGCGCAGCACGACAATCAGGCGGCGACGCTCTTTGAGCATCACGTCGGCACTCCGTTCGATAAGCGTCTGCGACAAGCCCGCTGCAATGCGACCCATACTCCCGACGGTCGATGGTACTACGACCATCGCATCCCAACGAGCCGAGCCACTTGCGGGCGATGCCCAGAGGTTGTCGTTCTGGTAGAGCTGCACCTTTGCAGAGTGTAAAAAGGCGTCGAAATTTTCGCCTTCGCTTGCGGCAACCTCTTGTGCGTGTTGGCTGAAAATCAGGGCTATGCGTTCGACTTGCGATGCGGCAACGAGTTGCTCCAACAGCAGTCGGGCATAGATTGCTCCGCTGGCAGCCGTGACACTTACAATAACATTCATCTTATGGCATTTTATAGTTCAATAATCTTGCAGGTCAGCCCCTTCGAGGCTATGTGTTCGAGCGTGCGTGGCAGTGCGTAACTCATATTTTTGAACGCCTTGTCGCTGTCGTGGAATACGACAATCGAGCCAGCCTCGACATATTTTGTGACATTTTTCAGACACGTTTCGGGCGAGAGGCGAGGGTTGTAGTCACGCGAAATGATATCCCACATCACGATTTTGTAGCGACGAGCAATCGCCCTGATTTGAGCCATTGTTACACGGGCATAAGGTGGTCGGAAGAGTTCGGAGTGGACGATATCGCCCGCAAAATCGACATCCTCGATATAGCGTTCCAACGACATTCCCCACCCCTTTTGGTGCGAATAGGTGTGGTTGCCGACCTTGTGCCCCTCGTCGATTATGCGTTGGTAGAGGTCGGGATACATCTCGGCATTTTTGCCCAACACGAAGAAGGTCGCCTTGGCGTTGTAGCGTGCCAACGTAGCAAGGATATACTCCGTAACACCCGGTGTCGGCCCATCGTCGAAGGTCAAAAAGACTCCGTTGGGGTCGTCAATCTCCCAAATCAGGTCGGGCATAAGCCGACGGATAAACTTTGGCGGTTTGAACCTCATAGCGTTACGAATATCGTACAAATATAACCAAAAAATCAGGATATTTTGCTTTTTGCACAAATTATGCATAAATTTGTCGTAGCAATAAAGATAGATTTTTTATGAGAAAAGTAATCTGCACACTCCTCATCGCCCTTACGGCGTTGTCGTGTCGTTCGTTTGCGACCTCCACAAAACACGGCACACAGGGCTCACCCTACGAGGTGCTGGTCGTATGTAACAATGCCGAGTGGGAGTCGCCGCTTGGCGAGGCACTCCGCACACTGTTGCAGCAACCTGTCGAGATGCTCTCCTCTGCCGAGCCGATGTTTTCGGTGTTGAGAGTTACGCCCAACAACTTCAATGGGGCCCCACTGCTCGAAGACCATCGCAATATTTTGAAGGTTGTCCTCTCGCCAAAGGCAGAGCAGGCTGCGATATTGGCACAGTACGATGTAACCGCCGCTCCGCAGGTTGTATTGACTTTCCAATCGCCCGACGAGGCTTCGGCGTTGGAGTATCTCTCGCAGAATGGCGGGGCACTGCTCGATGTGTTGGAACTTGCCGAGCGTGACCGCACGATTGCATACGGCAAGCAGTACCAAAACCGCCTGATTTGCGACGCCATACGCTCTGTCGTAGGCGTGGAGATGCGGGTGCCAAAGGGGTACGAGTTGCGTAGCGAGAGCGACCACTTCGTGTGGGCTTCGCGAGAGTTTCCGACAGCAAGTCAAGGCTTCTTTATCTACTCCTATCCCTATACGGGCAAGGATGATTTGTCGCTCGAAAATCTTGTGCGGATGCGTAATGCAATGGCGAGCCGCATACCTGGTCCATCCGATGGCTCATATATGGTAACGGTCGATAAAATTCCTATAGACAGCAAGCACTACAAGCCCTTCGAGCCATCGTATAAGGTTCTGAAAATCAACGGTCAGACGTGGATTGAGATGCGGGGTTTCTGGGATGTTGCCAACGACTTTATGGGTGGCCCGTTTGTCAGCTTTACGACAGTCGATAAGGCTTCGCAACGCGTTGTAACACTCGACTGCTATGTCCACTCGCCAAAGTATGGCAAGCGTAACCACTTGCGAGCATTGGAGCATTTGGTCTATCTTATCGACTTGGGCGATAAGGAGCAGTAGTTCGCATCTGTCTGCTTGCACAAAACAAGGGCGACTAATTGATTTTAGTCGCCCTTGTTTTTGACTTAATGTCTGTCGGTTAGAAACTATAACCCGTGATATCTTTTGCGTAGGTTTTCCAACCGCTATTCGATTTGTATGTACTTACGCTACTTGTCGGAACATAGATTTTGCAGCCGATGTTTTTGAGAACAAGTGAGCTGTTGTCGTAGTATTGGAGAGCCTTATCTCCAAGTGTTGGAGGTGTGGTAGGCTTGCAATAGAGGCTTTCGAGGCCTTCGCAGCCGTGGAAACTGCGTTCGCCGATTGTCTTCATACCCTTTGGCAATATTACGGTTGTCAATGCTGTGCACTTGCTGAATGCATAGGCTCCAATAGTTGTCACAGCATCGCCTATGGTCAGCGTTGCCAATGCGGTGCAGTCACGCAGTGCGTAGTCGCCAATCGCTGTAACCTTGTTCGGAATAGTCAAGTTTTTGAGCGATGAACAGCCATCAAATGTGCCCGCCTCGATAGTTTTGAGCGATGCAGGGAGGGTGGCGGTTGTTAAGCCCTTGCAATTTTTGAAGACATTGGCTGCAAGTGTGGTTATCCCCTCGGGAACGACAACCGC
>JAZRCC010000039.1:0-3699 GCA_045635405.1 Alistipes sp. | reverse complement strand
CGATACCACCAATCATAATACATACTGCATTAGTTGTGAAGATCTCGCCATCCGACGATGTGTAGCGAATATCCAAATCACCGAAGTTCTTACAGTTGTTAACCTCGCCCCAAGGGTGACCAACAACACCTGCCGAACCCTGACGACCAGTTGCTGCAGTCGAAGTATCAGCCTTGGTCATATGGAATGTAATCTTACCGTGGTTCTCGCAATCTGCAACAAGAGCCTTGTAGCTATAACCCAATACACCGTATGCACCGCTAGTAGCAGCAGAAGTACAGTTATTAGTAGTGATGCTACCCAAGCTGCTCGAACCTGCAAAGCTTGTACAGTAAACCGAAACATCTCCCTTGTTTACGCAACCTGTAACGGCACCCGACGAATATGGAGCAACACCTGCAACCGAAACGCCCTTAACTGCACCACCTGCGTTGTAGGTGATAGCACCCTCGTTCAAACAGTCGGTAATAGTACCCGAAGAGTAGCTGGTTACACCGGCAGCACACATAACAGCAGTGCTACCAGGAGTATTTACGGTAACAGCACCTGTATTGTGGCAGTTCTTAACCTCGGTCGAGTTGTTAGTAGCAACGATACCCGAAACGTAGCAGTTACCCGAAGTAGAGTTCTCGGAGTTGAAAGTAACCTTACCGTGGTTCTCGCAACCATCGATAACAGCCTTATCAGTTGTTTGAGCAGCAACACCACCGATATAAACCGACTTGGTTGACTTGCCGATAGTAATATCAAGATCACCGTTGTTTACACAATTCTGAATCATACCACCAGTCTGCTTACCTACCATCGAAGCGTGGCAAACAGTGTAGTCCTGACCTGTTGCAATGTAGTGTCTAACATCAGCATTGTTTACACAGCCAATGAGGTTACCCTCGTTGTAGCCAATGATGAAACCAATGTTGTGAATATCCGGATATGGCTCATAAACCTCTGGCGAAATGAGCTCGCAAGATGCGTCGATAACAATATTCTGAACAGTTGCACCAGCACGAACATAATCGAAGAGAGCCGACTGTGTGAACCAATTCTTGATAGCGAAGCCCTTACCGTTGAAGATACCATCGAAACCAGCAGTCTCGAGACCCTTGATAGGTACCCACTCGCCAGACAACTGCGACATATCGATATCGCCACCAAGAACAACCTCACCCTCGTCGTTAACGAATCTCTTGTAACGGCCAGCGTTTACGCTCTTTGCGAAGTCCAACAACTCGTCAGCTGTACGGATAGCGTCAATCTTAACCTCCTCGTAGATAAATGCTTCTGCCTCGCTCTCGGCACCAGCACGAACATCAAGACCCGAAGGGAATACAGGAACATTCTCCTTGAAACCTACGCTCGAAGTGATATCAAGCAACAAACCATTGTTGATGAAACCAGCAGGAACAGCGAACTGAATACTCAAAGTCTCGCCTACGCCGATTACAACAGGGTTCTCCGCAGTAGAAGTCAAAGTAAGCTCGCTCTTTGTAGCAACAGGTGCAAGTTTACCCGTTCTATAATTAATATGGTATTTACCGCACAAAGCGTCACCCATCGCACTCTTAACAACAATCTTCTCAACGGTAATGTCCTCACCCTCGTAGTTGTTCGAGATAGGAATTGTTACGATACCGCAGAGCGAATAGAGAGTAACGTCGGTTGTGTTCGAGTAACCTGCCATAGCAAGCGAAGTACGGTCAACACCGGCAGTAGAGAGAACCTGCTCCGAGTAGAAACGAACTGTACCGCTTGTAGTGTAGAGGTCAGCTGGATAGAATACCGAGTATGGGTAAGCAACAGCGTCGAACGAGAACTGTGCACTCTTGCCACCAACCTCGCTTGCTGCTACTACGTTCTTCGAAAGCTCGTTGTTAACAACAACAGCATCGTTTTCAGCCCATACTACTGCGTGATTCTCGGCGATTGTTACGGTCAAAGTTGCAGGAGCCTTCTCAACAACGGTGAATGTGAGAGGAGCAACAGGAGCAACAGCACCAGCCTCAACAATAACATCCTCGCTGCTTGTCATAATGAAGTTGTGGTTCTCGCTATCGGTTGCGATAACCTCGAAACCACCTGCGTATGTGCCAACAGGAACAACCAAGTTGATGGTTGTAGGAACGTCAGTCGAGAGAACAACAGGAGCCTCAAAGCGAACGTCAGTAGTAGCTGCTACCTCGGCAGGAGTGAGAGTATAGCTATACTCACCTGTCTCTTCGCTCTTTGCCAAAGCAGCTATCCAGCTACCCGACAATGGAGCACCGCCCAAAGCGGTTACCGAAAGTTTAGCCAACGAAACCTCGCTCGATGCAGTTGCAGGGTCGAGAACAACAGGAATCGAAACAACACCGCAAACTGGTGCAAGTGCAAGATTTGCCGACTCATCTTTCGACTCGTCGCCCTCCGCCTTTGGCTCGAACTCGCCGATGCCGTAGAGGATGTAAGCAGCCTTATCGTAGCTCTCGCCCGAATAGGTCTGTGCTGCTGGCAAAACGATCTTGTCAAGACCAGATACTGCCGAAGATGGCGTTACCAACACAACAGGAGATGTGATGTCCGATACAACAAAATTTGCCTTCGAAGCATCTGTTGCATCAACATAAGCAGCAACCTCCTTGCCGTTGATAGTTGCCAAATCACCCTCGCTCCAAGTCAGAGTTTCAGGCAAAGTTGCGGCTACGTTTACGACAACCTCACCTTCCGGAAGTGGTGTAACCGGAGTGTCGGTAGTAGAATCGTCGTTACAGCCTACGGCTAACAAACTCAATGTCAAGCCGATAAATAAGTAGACTTTTTTCATTACAATATGTTTTAGGTTAAAAAATATTTGTTTCCGATTTCAAAGTTAAAAATAAATTTTTAATTAGAGCCACTTTTTCCGTTTTTTTTATACAAAAAAGATATTTTTTCATTTTCGCGGGGCAAAACTTAATAAAAACGGTCCCGACAAAGAGTCAAGAAGCAGAGCTTTGATGTTGAAAAATCGACAAAAAACCCTCCGCAAAAGCAGAGGGTCAGACGCAGAAATATGCAAACAAACTATTTCCGACTTCGACTATATCTCGCGACGATACTCACCGGGAGTTTTACCCGTAATACGTTTGAAATATTGCCCCATAAACGAGGGGTTTGAGAAGTGCAATTCGTACGATATTTGCTGTATCGAGAGATTGGAGTGCTTCAACAAATTCTTAATCTCCTGCACCACAAATGCATCAATCCACTGGTGCACCGAACGGCCCGAATGGCTACGGACAACCCTCGACAAATGCTTTGGCGTAAGGCTCATTTTATCGGCATAGAACTCGACGCTACGTTCGGTTTTGTAGTGTTCGCCCAACAGTCGCAAAAGCCGCTCAAAATACTCCGTAGTGCGGTTTTTATTCGGAATAGACAGCGGTGCCTCCACATCGACCACCAGCATCGAACAGAACGAATAGAGTATCGACGCAAAGAGGTGTGCAATCGCCAAATCGGCATACGGAACGTGCGACTCTTTTATCTCGGAACTCGACTCCAACATTCGATTAAAACCACGCTCGATTGCCAGGCGCAAATCCTTCGGCATCGAATAGACTTTCGGCGAGTTGTCGATTAGCGACATCAGGGGCAAAAGGTGTCGCAAATCGATATTCATCTGCGTGGCAAACTCTTGGCTAAACGAGAGTGCATAGAGCTCGCAATCGTCGGAACACTCCC
>JAZRCC010000038.1:0-6165 GCA_045635405.1 Alistipes sp. | reverse complement strand
CGATGTTGCCGAGGAGCGTGTTGGTGAACTCCAAAACAAGGTACGTCAAGGCTCGGTATTGCGTGCCCGTGATATCGTTGTTGTGCCTCTCAACGCCAAAGAGAAGCTCGTGTCGCGTGTGAAAAATGCCAAGATTTTGAGGGTCGATTTCACCGTTTCGGCAAACGAACTCGCACAGGCAGGCAATCGCACAATCTACGTATGTATCAAGTCGCCAGAGGGTTATCTCCTCACAACCGAGCAGATGCCTACGTTCGACTATCAGGGTGCGAAGGTGGGCTACTCCGCTTCGCGTGAAATCGACTACCAGAACGAGGATGTCGATGTGAGCGTCTATTTCCACGGCAGTGGCTTCGTTGCGGGAGCATACGCAGTCGAGGTATATATGGATGGCTCGTTGGTCGGCAAGGGTAACGTATCGTTGCGATAGCGTTCGACACGCCATTCGGCAGCCAAACCGAGGGGCAGGGGCTACGGCTCTTGCCCCTTTTTGCATATTGAGCCTACGGGCAAAATGGGTTATAACGGATGGATTTCTTCGATAAATATTGTATTTTTTGCAAAATTATATTACATTTGCGATATAATTAGTAAACTGTCTTATTGTTTCCGTTTCTAAAAGTTAGGTGTTATGGAAAAGCGTGTACAATACGATTCGCCTACGGTGCGAATCCTCAATGTAGAGATTTGTCGCGGCTATGCAAACTCGCTGCCCGAACCAGAAGTTAATCCTGAAACAGATTGGTAGTATGAAGAGATTGATTTTATGTGCATTTATCGCTGCAATGTTTGCGGCCTGCACCAACGATACAACTATGGATTTGGCTCCGCAATGCCCACTGCCGGAGCGAGTTTACGCCTCGCTAGACACCGATGTGGAGGCAGATGATGAGTCGAGAGTATTCCTCAACGAGCATCTCAAACACGTTTGGGATGTGGGTGACTACATATTCGTTTCGATGAAGGGCTCGGGTACATTTTACGCCTACACCGGCACAACCGCCTCTCAATACGGAGAGTTTGTCAAAGTCGAGGGCGAGACACCTGTGCCAATGCCACAGTTCGATAGGCCTATTGCAATGTATAGTTCATCTATCGGTATGGCACAATTTTCGGACGGCTCTCCTGCTCCGATGGTCACAATCCCCGCTATCCAGCGCTACACGCCAAACAGTTACGATAAAGCGGCTGCTCTGCCGATGATAGGTCTGGCAGAGAGCAATGCTTCGCTGAACTTTGCAATGAAACCGACGTGTGCAATGCTCTGTTTGAATCTGATTGGTAGCAAAGCGGTATCGTCAATCACGTTGAAAAGCAAAAATAACAATATAGCGGGTCGTCTGTTTATGAATGTAGCCGACAGCCCAAATCCAAATAATGCCGGTCTTTACGACAATCTATCCAACACGATAGAGATGCAAATGGCGACACCTGTGCAGTTGAGCAAGAGTCCGACCAAGTTCTACTTCGTGATATTCCATACAACTTACGCTTCGGGCGATTTGACTATGACCGTGAAGTTCTCGGATGGCACTGTGTTCTCGAAAGTAAACACCCTCCCATTCGAGTTGTACGCAAATTATCTGCAACCATTCAAGAGTGTCGATACCGACGAAGTTTCGGGCCCGTCTGTTCCAAAGATTGGTCTGTTCAGCATAACGTACAACACGCCGGAGGCATACTTGCCATACTTCTTGGGCAGTGGAGCCGCATCGGGTACCATCGATTTGGGCGATGGCTATGGCTGCCAACTCAACGCCTACTCCTACTACGAGTTTGCCGACACAAAGGCCTCGCACACAGTGATATGCAACACCGACAATGCGAATATCGTCGGACTCGAAAATTGCCACGGAGTTACCCACGTAGATTTTTCACAATTTTAATCCTTCGTAAGCTATGAAAAGATTTTTGATTATACCTCTGTTATTTATTGCGTTTGCCCTCTCGGCAGCACCTATCACCGAGCGTCAGGCTCGCGATTTGGCAACGCACTTCTTCCAAGATGCAGCCCCTACTCGTGCCGCTATGGCAGCCGTAGAGTTGGTATTTGCGGGCGACAACATCGCAACCAATGCAAAGCAGACCGCAAGCGTAGATGGCGAGAGCGAATCGCTTATCTACATCTACAACCGTAGCGATGCCAAGGGTTTTGTTGTCATTGCGGGCGAAGATACGATGCGTCCCGTAATCGCATTCTCGTTCAACAACACGTTCAACATCGATAACCTCGCCGTCGGCACCCGCCATATGCTCGCCTCGTGGTGCAAGCAGGTTGCTGCGGCACGTGCCAGGCAAGGGGGTAAGAGTACCTATTCAGCAGATGCACTCCGCAGCGAAATAGGCACACCTATCTGCCAATATCAGACCGCACAGTGGGGTCAGAGCTATCCTTTCAACGCTCTCGCTCCCGTAATCGATGGCACTCGCAGCGTGACAGGTTGTGTGGCTACGGCTACGGCTATCGTATTCCGCTACCACCAATACCCACAAAAGGGCAAGGGTACGACCGAGCGATACAGCTACCAACGAGAGAACGGACAAACCGTAACCATCGAGCCTAATACACTCGGCTCGACCTACAACTATGCCAATATGCCATTGTCCTATGCAGGGGGCTGTACCGTCACACAGGCTGATGCGGTCGCTCGACTGATGTACGATATCGGCACCGCCGTAAAGATGGACTTCGACCCCGCAGGCTCGGGAGCACTGACCAACGACCAATTCGCCGCCGTAACGAAATACTTCGGCTACAACAAGGAGACCGCACAACTCGTCTATCCAAGTAACTATGCCAATACGGCTGCGTGGATAGAGGCTATGAAAGAGAATCTCAAAACGTACGGCCCTACACCATTTAGCGGCGTATCGCACGAGGGTGGTCACGCCTTCGTATTGGATGGTGTTACGTCGAGCAACTATTTCAGCATAAATTGGGGTTGGGAGGGACACAACAACGGCTACTTCCTACTTCCCGAGATTGAGTTCTTCGGCTATCAGGATGCGATTATAGGTCTTAAACCCGACCCTACGGGCGAATCGGAATACAAACCCCTAATCGAACTCTACCCTGCCAATGCCGGCTCAACATATCTGACTGGAATCACCAGCGGCTACTATATGTATAAACAGGGTCAAACCTTCGACAATGTCTTGATAGGTGCTATTATGAACTATTCGCAGGCCGATTTTACGGGCTACATTGCCCTCGCACACTGCGACAAGGATGGCAAAGTGAAGCGTGAACTCGCCAAACTATCGCAAATTCCTATCTCGATTCCGAAGGGTTCCTACCTCACCCACGTTGTATCATTGACATTCACCATCGAGGACCCAATCGAAGTGGGCGACCGTCTGCGACTTATCTATTGGAGCGACTCGATTGAGAATGCGAAGTGGGCCCGCCGAGGTAACGCCGAAGACGTTGTCGATGAGATTATAATGAGGGCTGTGCCAGAGACTATCGCCGAGATGTTGTCGTTTACGTACGACAAGGAGGCTCTGCAACTCCAATTCAACTCGGAGCTCCCGCTCGCATTAAATGGAACGCTCAAAGAGACAGGTCAGCAGGTGATTGAAACTGCCATATTAAAGTCCTTACCGAATAGCAGCAAAATTCAGACAGACGCTTTTGTCGGCAGAGGCGAGATGGTATTATCGTTCACCTGTGGCGATCAGCCATACGAAATGACAGTAACATTCTAAACGTGAGGCGGTGGGGTTGATGCTCCACCGCTCGCATTAACTTTATATCGTGTCAAATATGAAAATTTTAGAGATAAAAACTCTGCTCCTCGCCCTACTCTTCGCAATGGTTGGGGCAACTTGCTATGCCGACAATAGTGGCCAAGCAAAGGATATTATGGAGGAGATTGTGCAGAAGTACGAGAAGGCAAAGGGCGTAGAGTGTATGACCATTCGCAAAGGGTCGGGTCTGGCGTTGGTGAAGATGATGTTGCGAATGAAGATGCCCGATGATTTCGGCAAGGCGTTTATGAAGGGTGTGACCGGCATCATCATCATCAACTACATCGATGCATCTGCCGAGACAGTAAAGTCGCTGCGTGCCGATATCGACCGCTTTACAGCCGTGTTGGAGGAGTTCAAGAGCGACAACAAGGGGGAGTCGCCAAGCAACGAACATACCCGCAGTTTCGCCGCTATGTCGGGCCCAAATACCCTCTCGGCATTCGTTATTGCCATCGAGGATGCGGAGACCAAGATGATGATGTATATGGAGGGCGAGATGGTCGTCGAGAATCCATCGAAGTAGGGATACCGCCCACACACACATATCGAAGTGGCAGCAAAAGCAGATGCCGTCTAACTGCGACCTATGCAGCGTTAGACGGCATCTATTCTATTGTGACTGCACCTACTCGACTACGGCAACGTCGGCAATAGCAAAGCAGGCGATAATCAAAATCACGCAGAGTATCGCCACACATATCATCAGGTAGGTCAGGCTGGTAAACAACGCCTTACCGAAGGCCTTAAACCACGATTTTATGCCATCGACGCGGCGGAAGGCAACGGTCAGATAGAGGCACGAGCCGACCGTCAGAAGCAACTCCAACAGCGTGGTGTTGGGGGCACTAATCAGATGGAGCAGGTAGATGACAATGATAACCAACTCGATAAATGCCGTATAGTGCAGTGCGAAGATAAAGTGGTCGAAGTGAGGTCGTCGCATCGAACGTCGCACCAAACTCAACGAGAGCGACAAAATCGGGGCGGTAAATAACACCAACATCGGGAAGTATTCGGTGAGCAACTCCATCAGCTTCACCAACAAATCGCGGAAAAGTGTGAGGTTTTGGAGTGCCTCGCCCTCCTTGGGGTCGCAATGGTAGTAGCCCTCGGCGTTGAGCGTAAGCACTTCGTCCTCAATAAGTTTGCGAGGAACAACACCCCTCCACTTATCCAAACCTTCGCCCTTCGTATCCTCGAAAGTCTCGATGTGGGTGATAAATTGCGAATATTCGGTGCTGATAAAGAGCGGAACGTGCAGCAGAACCGTATCTCGTGGGCTCGACTTCAACGCCTCTACTTCTTCGGGTGTTTGCAGCAGCTGCTCAATGCTCACACCGATCAATATTCGCTTGTCGGAGGCAATCTCGTTCATCGAGTCGTTAATCTTGTCGCCACTCGAAAAGAAGAGAAACATCGTGATAAAGACAAAGAGCAGAAACATATTGAGTTTCAGCGGGTGTGTGTACGACACTACCCTGCCTGCAAGGAACTCTTTGGTGAGCATTCCGGGGCGAGAAATCAACGCCCAGAGCGTGCGGAAGAAGTGCACATCCCACAAAAAGGCGTTGTTGAGATACTCCAAAATAAACTCCTTGATGGTCGGCTTTGCACCGCTGGCGTGCTGTCCGCAGACGTGGCAGTAGTGGCCTTGCAGCTCGGCGTTGCAGTTCAGACAATATTTGTAGGGTGCGTTATGCTCCGCAGCCGCAGCATCGGTGGTAACTCGCTTATCACACATAGGGTCAGTCGCTTAAAACAGTGCAAAGATATATCAAATATTGAGCAACACAAAAAATCGAGGGCCAATTTGTGAATTTGTATGCAGTGCCGCACTAGGACGAATAGGACGGCTAGGACTATTAGGACGAGCGACCAAAGGTACCGCAAAAGAGAGATTAGAGAGTTTAAGGAATTTAGGGAGGTTAGGGAAAGCAACCAAAGTAAAAAATAGCGGTGCCCCCTTAAATTCCTTAAATTCCCTAAACTCCCTATAAAAACCCGCCGCAACTCACCCAACCCGATGGCGGACAAGGCTGTCGATAAGATAGATTTTTATCCATCAACCTATGATATATTAACTAAATATTTACTACCTTTGCTGCAAGAAACTAAATAGATTATCACAATGGAGGCTATTGTAAAGACAAACTTCAACTTCAAGGGTCAGACCAATCACTATGTAGGCAAGGTGCGCGACGTGTATAACATCGACGGCGACTACCTCGTAATGGTTGTTTCGGACCGCATTTCGGCATTCGATGTAGTGCTGCCAAAGGGTATTCCGTTCAAGGGTCAGGTGCTCAACCAAATCGCAGCCTCGTTCCTCGACGCAACGACCGACATTCTCCCCAACTGGAAGATTGCCGTTCCCGACCCTATGGTTACCGTAGGTCACAAGTGCGAGCCATT
>JAZRCC010000037.1:0-4736 GCA_045635405.1 Alistipes sp. | reverse complement strand
AACCACCACTGCAACCGTTGCCCAATAGTTTGTTTTCACACTCTTATTCTTAATTATCAAACGGTATATTATGCAAATACCGCATACCTAATCTCTACCAAAAATCGCATTTTAGGCGAGGATTTACAACTTTGGCGTATCTGTGGCTGTGGGAGCATACTCTATGTATATAACCTCACACACAGACCGTTTGGCGAAGTAAATACCGCATACCTAATCTCTAACAAAAATCGCATTTTAGGCGAGGATTTACAACTTTGGCGTATCTGTGGCTGGGAAGCATACTCTATGTATATAACCTCACACACAGACCGTTTGGCGAAGTAAATACCGCATACCTAATCTCTAACATAAATCGCATTTTAGGCGAGGATTTACAACTTTGGCGTATCTGTGGCTGTGGAAGCATACTCTATGTATGTGACCATAGCCCCAGGGACGTTAAAGGCGGTAAATACCGCATAAAATCGATTTTTAAGGTTGGGTAGCCAATATTAAACGGTACCCATTATCCTTTGCAACATTCATCACCTTGACAACCTCATCAACTGCAACGGTTTTGTCGCAGTGGAGAGATATTGTCGGGTCGGTTTGCCCCTGCAATCGAGCCTTCAACGCCTGCTCAATCCCCTCTATGCCACGAACTTTTTCGAGCTCGACATAGTAGTTGTAGGCAGAGCCCTTCTGCTGAATAGAGACTGTGGTTACAGCTTTGTCTTTCAGCTGGTTGGAACTCTTTGGCAGCATCAATTTCAGGGCATTCGGATTGATGAGCGTTGTCGCTATCAGCATAAAGATAAGCAACAAGAACATCAAATCGGTCATTGCCGACGACGAGAAGGACTTATCGACCTTCGAGCCTCGTTTTATAGCCATAATACCTATTTTTGAACGGGTTGATTAAGGATATCCATAAATGCTATGGAGTTTGCCTCCATCTGGAACACAAGCTTCTCGATGCGTGCAACAAGGTAGTTGTAGCCAAAGTAAGCCGGGATACCCACGATAAGACCACCAACGGTTGTAACCATTGCCACATACATACCACCCGAGAGGAGAGCCATATCTACGGTACCTCCCGCTGCCGACATATCCATAAAGGTCTGCACCATACCCATAACGGTGCCGAGGAAGCCAATCATCGGAGCACCGCCGGCGATGGTTGCAAGGAATGGCAAGCCGTTTTCGAGTCGCGAGACTTCGAGATTTGCGACATTCTCGATTGCGGTCTGCACATCGCCCATCGGACGACCCAGACGCTCGATACCCTTCTCGACCATTCGGGCAATAGGCTTATCGGTCTGGCGGCACAACTTGATGGCTGCCTCGATTTTACCCTCCGAGATATAGTCGCGAATACGATTCATAAAGCCCATATTCATACCCGAAGCACGACGAATAGCCAAAAATCTCTCGACGAAGATAAAGACCGTAACGCCACCCAAGATGAGCAGCACCCACATCAACCAACCTCCATTGTTGAACAACTCCCAGAGGGTCATTTTCGCTGCGGCACCACCCTGCTGGGCCTCGGTAGCCGCCATTAATAACGCTGTTTGCATAAGATTTACTATTTTAATTTTTACCTAATTTTTTCTCTTTTAGTCGTAGTTATCCACCGCCTCTTCGTTCGCAGGGCGTTCGCTATCTTTGAGGTGCTCTTTTGCACCCTCATCGGCACCGCTCGTGTCGATTTGCGATTTGCGTCGCTCTGACGATTCGTTGCGACGGCGACGGCTGAAACGATTTGCCACACGGTCACGCAAATCGCGGGCGTTGTCGAACTCCTCCTTATAATATATACCCAAGCCCGTCTCTTGCAGACCCTGATTTTCGTCGAAGCGGTCGATGGTATGGGTAAAGCCTTTCAAACGCAACGTACCAGCCTTGTCGATAAGCCAAGTGACATACGCCTCGCCCGTAAACGACGAAGTCGCATTGACCACGCGTGATTTATCGACCAGATAGTTGCCCTCAACCTCTATCAGCAGTCGGTTGTTCAGCAGACCCTGCGAGAAGCCGAAATCGACCTCGTCGCTCATCATCGTCTCGGTACGCGGACGATAGCGGAAGACGATATTCGAACTATCGTTGGCGAGCCAATTGCTCAACTGATTCGATAGCATCTCGAAGCCCGTAACCGCAGCCGACGAGACTCCGAATGCCGAGGCCTCCGAGGAGGAGTCGGACATAAAGCTATTCGAGAGCAGCAGATAGAGGAACTGTTGCGAACGACGTTCGGGCGTGCTCAACACGTTGGCTATAATCGATTGAATATTGGCATCGACACTCGGCACAAGCACATCGAAATTGACCGTAGGTTTGGTCAGGCGGTCGGTCAGGCGGATAACGCAATCGACCGGAACAGCTCGGGTTGGAATGGAGCCATCACGCGAGATATAGCCCTCCAAAAGTGGCTGCAACGACGCTTTGACCTGATATATGGCATCAATATTCAGCAGTGCATCGAGAGGCTCGCCCGTCCATTGAATTGTTGAGCCAGGCTCGATGATAAACTTCTTGTTGATGATATTTTGGAGCGTAAAGAGGTAGCTACCCTCCGTAATCGTATAGTCGCCATACATCTCGAATATGCTCGCCTTTGGTGCCACACGCATATTGAGCAGACCCTCGCCACGACCCTTGATGATATCGCCCACCGTAGGGTCTATCACCAGCTGCACCTCGGCATTTGGTCGCACATTGAGCGTCATTGCTATATCCATAGCTCCACCGCCCGCCGAACGCTGACGATTGCGACGCTCGAAGAGCATCTTCTTACGCACCAAGTAGTTTGTCGTATCGACCTGCGAAGCCTTTGCAAAGGTCACAAAGTCGGCGGTCGAGATATTGCTCTTGCCCGACAACGGCATAAAGAAGTGTGAGCCGTCGTTGGTTGTCGCATTTATCTCCATAGCCACGCCCGCCTTATCGCCTCGCACTGCGACCTCGCCACTTGCGAATACGTTGCCATAGAACATATCGTTGTCGCGTTTGTCGGTATTCAAAACCTTGAATTGACGGAACGATGCCAACAGATCGTACTCGATATTGGAGAGGTGGTCCAATTTGAGATTCATATCAATCTCGCCCCGATTCTTCGCCTCGTCGAAAATCGGCACGTCACGCATATAGAAGCGGTTGTTTCGCACCAACACCTCCGCCTTCGGAGCGGTATATACACACTTTGTAAAGTCGAGCTTGGTCTGCATATTGCTAACCACGAGTTTGCCGTCGAGCGATGCCTGATTACGCTCACCCTGCAACACCAAATCGACCATAGTTTCGCCCTTCGTATCGGAGATAACGCCCTTCAAAATCGGATCCAACAGACCGAGGCTCAACGACTTGGTCTGCAACGAAACATAGTATCGCATATCTCGTGGCGAGAAGAATCCCCTTGCAATCTCCGTCCCGTTATCCTCGCGGCGAATAGATAGTGCGGCTCTCGAACGACCAAAATCCCAACGCGACGAGAGTTGCAGGTCGGGCACCTCCATATTGTTCACCCTCAACGAGTCGATATCGACCCTTGCATTCACCTCCGTATCGTGCAGCACCGAACGAATCTTCACATCGCCACTCGTGCGACCCTGAACATTGTAGCCCATATTGGTTGCAAATTGTGCAAATGGCGACAACGAGAAGTTTTCGAGTCGGATTGTGAGTGAGTCATTCAGACTTCGTGATGCCACTCCGTTTATGAGCAGATTCTGTCTGTCGGCCCTATTAAAGACTCGGAATTGACGGATATTGAAGTGCGACGACTCGATATCGATACCATCGGAGGTTATGCTCCACGTCTGCTCCTTACGTTTAACACTCGAAGGCAGCACATCGAGCGATATGTGTCGCAACGAATCTCGACGGGCAAAGAGTGCCTTGACATTGAGTTCGCCACGCAAATCGCCGACCGAATCGGCAAACGAGGCGGCAATACGGCTCTCGTTATTACGTGCACCTATCTTGGTGTCGAATTGTGTCATATGCAGCGAGCCGGCATACAGGTCGGCAGAGGACAACGACACCGCCAGCGAATCTTGTCGATTGTCGACCGCAAGTTTCATCTCGGTAACCAGATAGCGACGCAACGAGACATAGTCGGATATGCCCTTCAACTCAAAGACATTGTGAGAGACATCCATCACAAGATCCAAACGCGATGCAGGAGCGATATCGACATCATCCGTAAAGCACATCACAAGCGGCGTAGCGTTGTGTGTTGTCAGCGAGAGATAGACATTGCGAGCAGCATCGCTCTCTTTCGGAAGATGCAACCGTGCCTTCTCGCCCCCATCCTTATAGAGTTTCGGCACATAACGCACGAGCAGCGTCCGCAGATAGTTCCACGCATCGGCATAGGTAGCCTGCGTGGTGAACATAGCATCGGCAAAAGGCGACGAAAACTCCACAATCTTATCGTCCAAATTGTGAGTGACCGAGAGCTTCGCAAGATCGCTCTCGACAACCTCATCGTTGTGTTGATAGCGAGCGTTGGCGATACTTATCTCGCCCTGCATATCCTCGATTGTGCGGCCCATAAGCCCCACGGCTACCGTCGCACCAAATTGTGCCAGCGTATCGCGTCGATTGAGTTGCAGAGCCACCAAATCAGCCTCCCGAATATCGGCAAGCAGGTTGTACATCGGTTCGCTCTCGGCGGTTGCGAGTTTCACGTTGGCTTCGAGCCCCGCTTTCAGATTCTCATCTTCGACATCGAAATCGACCTTTACATC
>JAZRCC010000036.1:0-6582 GCA_045635405.1 Alistipes sp. | reverse complement strand
AGACTTGAACTCTCGACCTCATGATTATGAATCATGCGCTCTAACCAGCTGAGCTATCCCGCCATTGCTTCGTAAGCGAGTGCAAAGATAGAAAGAAAAATGATTTCGGCAAAATTTTTACAAATAAATTTCAAAATCTTTCTCTAAAAGTGTCAAAATGCTGTCGAGCCAACCGCCTATTAGTAGGCTGCGGCAATCTTAACAGGTATTACGAACGACATCTTTACCTCTTTGCCATCCTGAATAGCCGGACTCCATTTTGGTGATTGATATAAGGCTCGCTTTACAACCTTTGCGGCTCGGCTGTTGTTGTGCTCTAAAATCTCTACGGCGACAACTTTGCCGGTGCTGCCGACGACAAATCGTGCTCGGACTATGGTTTCGCTGTGTTCGCGGCATTTCAATAGCTCATCGCGAGTGTACTCTGCAACCCATTTGCGGAATGTCGATATGTCGCCCGAACGGAAAGAGGCTATCGTTTGTGACCTTTTGCTATGCGTATTCTGTTTTGGCTTTCGCTCCAATGTGATATTAGCCTCGCTCTGCTCCGATAGCGTGAAAATGAGGTCTTTGTATTTGCTCGCTACAATAATCGCACGTTGGTCGGGCTTGGCACGGAAATTTATGTCGCCACCTTTCGATGCACTACCTTTTCGGACGTATATCGATGCACCTTTTATCGGCTTGCCATCGGCATCGGTTACGATGATGGTGTACTCTGTCTTATTTTTAGGGGTGTTAAATACAATTTCGTTTTGCGTAGTTACCATTACGACACCTCGCTTGATTACGTCGATACTTTCGATATCCGAATTTGCAAATATCTTCTTGGTGATTTTGTTCCATTTGTTGGTGGTCGTGACCTCTGCAATCATATCATCGGTGTAGTTCGATGGTTTGAATGTCGGAATGTAGGTGCCGTTGATAACATATAGTGGTGCCTCAAAATCGGTTTTGAGTACTTCGGGAACTTTGACAGCGGTTTTTCTCTCCGAGACGGGAGTCATAACAACTCTGTTGCAGATGTCGGCTTTGAGTGTTAATCTAACTTTTTCGTAACCCTCTGCCGCGATGAGAATGGCTCGGTTAAACTTTGTATTGATGCGAAAGCAGCCGTTGTTGTCGGTTTTGCCACTCTCGATGCAGATATTGGCCTTGGTTACAGCCTTTCCGGAGCCGTCTTTAAGATGATAGACGTAGTCAATATTTTGGGCATATAGCAGATTGCCAATCAATGCTAAAACAAGCAGTAATATGATCTTTTTCATACGGTTGAGTTTTTTATTATGCAAATATACAAATACCCCCCCCCTATTTCCAAATATTTTTGCCCCAAAAATCTGTTTTTGATTTACAAGACCCTCTTGGCAACAAAAATCGGTACCCTCTTTGCGATTTTATCTGCCATTTTGGTGGGTAAGTCGTCTTTGCTGCAAAGTTGAGATAAATATGTATAGGGCAGAAATCGCGATTTTGGTGCATTATTTCGGGCGTTGGGTGGTACATTGACCCGAAAAAATATTATCTTTGCAACAATATTAACAAAATTACGCTCATAACACATATAGAATTATGAAAGCTAAATACTCTCTACCTCAACACGGTGGGCTTATTACCACTGCTGTACCGAAAGATTTGATTCTACGTTACGAAAAGCTGAAAACCTCGATTTATGCAGACGAAGATTCGGCTATTCAGCGTGTTGCTGATGCTATTGTGGCAGCCATCTGCGACTATAATACAACAGCAGAGAGCAGCACAAAGCCATTTCTGCTCGGTCTCTCCACAGGCTCAACACCAAGCGGACTCTACACGGAGTTGGCTCGTCGATATGAGAGCGGCGAAGTGAGCTTCGAGAATGTTGCCGTATGCAGTCTCGACGAGTTCTATCCAATGGAGCCTACGTCGGTGCAGAGCCGCAACCACAGAATTTGCCAACTTCTGCTCAATAAGGTAAATATCCGCAAGGAGAACATACACCTTATCGATGGAAGCGTGCCACAAGAGTCGTTGGCGGAGTATTGCTCAACCTACGTATCGCACTTCGGCAAATCTATCGACTTCCTGATTCTCGGCGTTGGCGAGAATGGTCAGATAGGTTTTAACGAGCCTGGAACATACGCCAAATCGACGACTCGATTGGTACAGCTATCGCACAACACTCGCAAAGTGCAATCGTCTCTCTTCGAGAATATTGCAGCGACACCGCATATGGCAATTACGCTCGGCTTGGCTACCATTATGGAGGCGAAGCGTATTGTGTTGATGGCGTGGGGCGAGCACAAGGCGGCGGTCATCAAGAGCACGGTCGAGGGCGAGATTACACCTGCAATTCCTGCGTCGCTCTTGCAGTCGCACCCTGCTATCGAAGTCATTATCGACAAGGGTGCTGCTCAACAACTTACACGCGAGCAGACTCCGTGGTTGGTAGGTCCGTGCGAGTGGACTCCAAAGCTCGTTCGCAAGGCGGTAGTATGGCTCTGCTCGGTTGTTAAGCGTCCTATTTTGAAGCTCACCTATCAGGACTATGTCGAAAATTCGCTCGGCGAGTTGCTCGAACAGGGTCGCAACTATGCGAAGATAAATATCGATGTGTTCAACGACCTGCAACATACAATCACGGGTTGGCCGGGTGGAAAACCAAACAACAACGACGCAACCCGTCCTGTAGATAGCCGTATATATCCGAAGAATGTGCTGATATTCTCGCCTCACCCTGACGACGATGTTATCTCGATGGGTGGTACGCTCATTCGTTTGGCAGAGAATGGTCACAACGTACACGTGGCTTATCAAACTTCGGGCAATATTGCGGTCGATGACCAAGTTGTACGCCAGCACCTCGACCTGATGCGAGAGCTGGGCGTAGGCGAGAAGTTCGATGCGATGTCGCAGATGCTTGCTACCAAGAGTGGCAAGACGGGTAATCCTCGTGAATTGCTCGAAATCAAGGGGGCAATACGCCGTTCGGAGGCTCGTGCAGCACTCGTTGTTTGTGGTCTGAATCCCGACACCAATGCACACTTCCTCAACTTGCCTTTCTACGAGACAGGCTCGACAAAGAAATCGACACCGACACAGCGTGATATTGATATTGTAGTGGAGTTGTTACGCGAGGTAAAGCCTCACCAGATATATGCAGCAGGCGACCTGCTCGACCCTCACGGCACACACCGCACCTGCATCGAGATTGTGTTGGCTGCCGTAGATGTTGTAAAGGATGACGAATGGTTCCGTGATTGCCACCTCTGGTTGTATCGAGGTGCTTGGATGGAGTGGGATTTGGGTATGGTAGATATGGCGGTACCGCTCTCGCCCGAAGAGGTTATCAGAAAGCGTCACGCCATATATCGTCACCTGTCGCAGAAGGATATCGTTCCTTTCCCTGGCGACGATGCACGAGAGTTCTGGCAGCGTGCCGAGGATCGTACGCAATCGACCGCACGACTCTACGATGAACTCGGTATGGCGGAGTACCAAGCTATCGAGGTCTTTGTCAAGATGTTGTAAATCGCAATCGCGGCAACGTATCGCATTTGCCTAATCGACAGTCGTTTGATGGCAGATGCAAAACATAAGTAAAAGGGGTTGGCAAAACATTTAGCCAACCCTTTTTTGTGTGTATTTTTTTGCCTGCAATGGTTGGGGCATAGGGTTATTTGCATAGTTTGTGACGTGTGTAAAAATCTAATTTTATTTTTTTATCGTTTGCAATTTAACATTTTATCCTTATCTTTATCTTATGTAATAAGATTAAGTGTGTAGGACTAACCGCTAAAACGATATGGGATTAAAGATATACTCTGCTAATTTTGCACCAAACGACAACTATGCCGATTGCATAAAAACGGCTCTGAACGGGGTCGCTTGCGAGGGCGTTTGCGGCATTGTGTGCCACGGAACGAGCGAGGGCATAGAGTATCACCATTTACTCGATGCGATAAAACGTGTGGCATACGATGCGTTGGGGAGGATTGTTCCCGTTACGCTTGTTCCGCAATATCTTCTACCCAATGGCGGAGTGTTGCTCGATATCTATACGCTCGAAGGCGACGTCGTAATCGACTTTGCCCAACACGATGGCGTCTGCTATGGCTTAATCGAGTACGAAGGGGAGTCGCTGCTATTTATCGAGGGCATTCCTGCTACGAATTTTGCCGAGAGTGTGCAGATGCAGAGCCGTGAGGTTTTCAATCGATTGGAAGGCGTACTGTCGAGGCATAACTTTGCGGTTGATGATATCGTTCGACAGTGGAACTATATCGGCAACATTGTCGCTTGTCGTGAGGGTAAGCAGAACTATCAAGAGTTTAACGATGCCCGCAGCCGCTACTACCAATCGGGTCAGTGGGTGAATGGCTATCCTGCTGCAACGGGTATCGGAGCTGCGGGGGAGGGTATCATCGTAGGGTGCATAGCCTTCAAACGGGCGGACAGTCGGGGCATATACCCAATCGACAACCCATTGCAGGTCGCTGCACACGTCTATTCGAAGCAGGTGCTCATAGATGATGCTGCCGATGCCGTAAAGAGTACGCCGAAATTCGAACGTGCAAAGTTGATAGAGTTTGCCGACAGAGCGTGCTGCTTTGTGTCGGGTACGGCTGCTATCCGAGGCGAGCAGAGTGCAACCCAACTTTCGGCAGCTGCACAGACCAAGATGACAATCGAAAATATCGAGCACCTCGTATCGAAAGAGAATCTCGTACGATATGGATGTCGGCCCTACGATTTAAGTTACGCCAAACTCCACGTCTTTGTAAAGCACGCCGACGATTATCGAGCTGTGCTAGAGGTTGTCGAGGCGGCATATCCACATCTATCCGCCACCTATACGATTGCCGATGTGTGCCGTAGCGAACTGCTGGTCGAGATTGAGGCAATTTTGGAGAGCAGAGCCTAAAAAGAGCAGAACTTTTCGGAGTAGAACCTAAAAATATATATAAAACCTTTTGCAACTAAACGAACGTGATATTATGAGAACAATTCTGATGTTAATTGCTTGTCTGTTGTTTTCGGCAATAGAGGTGATGGCTTCGGACAAGTGTAGCGATGAGCTCTTTTTGAGGAGGGCCTATCTTACCATAACGGGAGCTGTACCATCGCCACAGGCGAGCCAACGCTTTTTGAGCAATACGGCTTCGGACAAACGCAAAAAACTTGTCGAGTCGCTTCTCCGTAGCGAATTGGGTCTGAAATATATGCAGATGCGTTGGGGCGATATTTTGCGTATCAAATCGGAGTTCCCGAGCAACTTGTGGCCAAATGGCGTGCAGGCATATAACCGATGGATATACGAGCAACTGCTCAACAACGTGCCATACGATGTGATGGTGCAGCGGTTGTTGCTCTCCGAAGGTAGCAATTTCCGAGCTCCGGCAGCTAACTTCTATCGAGGTTTTCAGAAGAGAACACCACAAAATTTCTATGCTAACATCAACTTGCTCTTCCTCGGTAAGCGAGAGTGTCGCGACAATGGCTATTTGTGTTTTTCGCAGATTAAGTTCAAATCGACCAAAGAGTGGAAGGAGGAGATTGTCTATCTCGACCGCCACAAAAACACTCCGTGGGAGAAGATAAGTTTGGAGGATGGTACCGTGCTGCGACCCCAACTCGATACGGATTGGCGTGAGGCGTACGTTATGTGGCTGACATCACGCGAAAACCGTCGCTTTGCCGAGGTTATGGTCAATCGTATGTGGTATTGGGTCTTTGGTCGTGGTCTGGTACACGAACCAGACGATTGGCGTGAGGATAACCCACCAACCGATGCCGTGCGACTCGCTCAACTGACCGACTACTTCATCAAGACCAACTTCAATATCAGAGCCTTGCTGAAAAAGATACTCCTCTCGGATGAGTTTCAAGCGAAAACTTCGCCCGAGGGTGGCTATGTTCCGCAACGTCTGCCGGCAGAGGTTATTGTCGATGCTATCGCCTCGGTAACAGGAATTTGGAATAAATATAGCAGCCGTGTTCCCGAGCCATTTACCTTCTATCCGCCACGCACAAGGTCCACACATTTGGGCGATGCAACGGTATCGTCGTCCGAGTTGGAACTCTTTGGTAAGGTGTCACGTGATGTGTCGTTGGAGAGCCAACGCAACACCTCCGTAACATCGCGACAACTGCTCTATTTGATGAATTCGTCGGTGCTCGAAGGCCGCATCCGCAAGAGTCCGATTTTGAAGAAGTTGTGTCAGGAGATAACCGATGTCGATAGCCTTTCGCAAGCCATTACGCTTCGCACCCTGTCGCGACGTGCCACGCCACAAGAGTTGGCACTCTATCGCGAATATATGCAGCAGAACGAGTTGCCATTGACCGAGGTGGCTGCCGATATTATGTGGATGCAGATAAACAGCAACGAGTTCCTCTATAACCACTAACATTTACACTATGAGAACGATATATCTGACCCTGATACTACTATTATCCATCGGATTCAGCGCCACGGCTCAACGGGCGAAGTCCGTAATTTTGATATATTTGGATGGTGGCCCTGCACAAACCGACACATTCGATCCCAAGCCCGAGGCGGGCAGAAACTACTGCGGAAACTATAAGAAGGTCTGTAATACC
>JAZRCC010000035.1:0-2791 GCA_045635405.1 Alistipes sp. | reverse complement strand
GAGAACGAAGCGATTGCCAAAGTGGGACAGAACATAAAGTTCGATATGCTCTTTATGCGACGTCTGGGCATTAACGTGCAGGGTCGCAAGTACGATACGATGATTATGCACTACCTGCTCGACTCGGAGGCACGTCACAATATGAATCTCTTGGCGGAGCGATACTTGCACTACTCGCCGCAACCTATCGAGGAGCTTATCGGCAAGGGTCAGAAGCAGCTCACGATGGATATGATTGCCACGGAGCGAATTGCCGAGTATGCGGGTGAGGATGCCGACATTACGCTGCAACTGCGTCACACGCTGTGGGGAGAGTTGGAGCGTGAGGGTCTGTGCCACCTCTACGTGGATATCGAGGAGCCGATGATTGATGTGCTGGCGGCGATGGAGTATCGTGGTGTCCGCATCGATTCGGCTGCTCTGCGTGACTACTCGAAGCGGCTGACTGCCGATATGGAGCGGTTGGAACGCTCTATCCGTGAGGCTACTGCCGAGCCTACGCTCAATATCAACTCGGCACGTCAGTTGGGCGAGGTGCTGTTCGGTAAGTTGCAACTCGCCGAGAAGCCGAAACGTACCAAATCGGGACAGTTCAGCACCGACGAGGAGTATCTGATGGAGTTCGCCTCGAAGAGCGATGTTGTGCGACAGGTGTTGGAGTACCGCACGCTGAAAAAGTTGCTCTCGACCTATGTCGATGCTCTGCCACAGTTAGTCGAGCCACATACGGGTCGCATTCATACGTCGTATAATCAGGCAGTTACATCTACGGGTCGTCTGTCATCGACCAATCCTAATCTGCAAAATATCCCTATTCGCGATGCCATCGGGCGACCTATCCGTGCGGCATTTATACCGTCGGAGGGTATGCTGCTGATGTCGGCTGACTACTCGCAGGTCGAGTTGCGTGTTATGGCACATTTGAGTGGCGATAGGGCACTTTGCGACGCATTTGTGGCGGACGAGGATATCCACTCGGCTACGGCTGCAAAGATTTTTAAGAAGCCGATAGAGGAGGTTACCGCCGAGGAGCGTCGTCAGGCAAAGACCGCCAACTTCGGCATAATATACGGCATATCGGTCTTTGGACTCTCGCAGCGGTTGTCGATACCTCGTGCGGAGGCGAAGGCACTTATCGAGGGCTACTTTGCATCCTATCCCGACGTGAAACGCTATATGGACGAGAGCATCGCTACGGCTCGTGAGCGGGGCTACTGCACCACGATTTTCGGTCGTCGTCGCTACCTTGCCGACATCGCATCTCGCAACGCTACGGTGCGAGGTCTGGCCGAACGCAACGCCATAAATGCACCGATACAGGGCTCGGCTGCCGACATTATGAAGCTGGCTATGGTGCGTATTGCTCGTGCGTTGAAGGCGGAGGGGCTGCAATCGGCGATGATTATGCAGGTACACGACGAGGTTGTCTTGGAGGTTGTGCCTGCGGAGCGTGAGCGGGTCGAGAGGCTTGTTCGCGAGGCTATGGAGCAGGCGGTCGAGTTGCGTATTCCGCTGCGTGCCGACTGCGGAAGTGGCACGTCGTGGCTCGAAGCCCACTAAATTGAACACGAAACTACCAAACGATATGAGAAAAGGGTTGATTTTTCTTGCGTTGGCAATGCTCGCCATAGTCGAGGTTGCGGCACAGCAAACCAAAGCCGAGGTGATGGCAAACAGCGAGTTGGCGAGGGGTGTCTATCGCTTCTATCCCACCGAGTTCAAGCCGCAAACACCTGCACCAAAGGGGTACAAGCCATTCTATATCTCGCACTATGGTCGTCACGGCTCACGCTATATCGAGAAGGAGAGCGAAATCGACTGCATAGCCGAAGTTATGGATAGGGCAGCCCGTGAGGGTGGCTTTACGGAGTTCGGTGCGGAGTACTATCGCCGTTGGCAGGAGGTGGAGTCCATCTGCCGAGGTCGTGCGGGAATGCTTACGCAGCGAGGCGTAGAGCAGTTGCGACAGATTGCCAACCGTATGTACCACACCTATCCCGAGATTTTCAGGGGTCACCACCACATCACCTCATTGGCAACCTATGTGCCGAGGGTGCTGCTGTCGATGAACTCGTTCACCAACGAGATGGTGCGTCTTAATCCGAAACTACGCTTTACGATTGATACGGGTGTTCCGCATCAGGGCTATCTCAACCCCTACTGCCCCGACAACGACCGTGCGTTGGGACGACGTGTCGATAAGTGCCGCTATCCGAATGCCGAGTGGGTCAAGGGGTGGCACGACTACGCATCGAAACATATCGACCCGATGATGACGTTGCGTCGCCTCTTTACGGAGGAGTTTGCCCGCTCGATTAACGATAAGATGGCGTGGGTGATGTCGCTCTACCGCAACTCCACGTCGTTGGCCGGCACTCCTGCATCGCACATCACACTCGCCGACGCATTTACGGCAGAGGAGACATACCTATGGTGGCGTATGGTAAACCTCCGCTACTATATCGAACGAGGCAATTCGGGTATCGATGGTGGCTTTTTGAGCGATATCAACGACCGCCTTGTGGCACATCTTATCGACGATGCCGACCGTGCCATCCGTGCCGACGAGCCTACGTCAACACTGCGTTTCGGACACGATGGTGTGATTATCGGCACGCTCAACGCAATGGGCGTAGGTGGCTGGGCGGAGCGTTTCGCTTCGTATGACGAGGTCGAGGAGCGTTTCCGTGACTTCGATGTGCCGATGGCCTCGACGCTGATGTTCGTATTCTATCGCAACAAGGCGGGCGATGTGTTGGTCAAGGCACTGCTCAACGAGGAGGAGATAGAG
>JAZRCC010000034.1:0-1920 GCA_045635405.1 Alistipes sp. | reverse complement strand
TCAGGAAGTTGCATCGCATCGCTATCAGGTGGCTGCGGTCGGGATGATGCAAATCGTCGTTAGCCAACGCAAAACTATACTGACCCGCACTCAAAGCCTCGTCCCAATACTCATTTGCAGTACTCAATCCGCTATCCAACTCCATAATTTGGTAGCCCGTGAGTTGCTGCATCGTCCGTTTCGACATCGTGTGCGTACGCAACGGGTGGTTGAGCTGTATGATATCGCTGTGGCGTGAGAGCAGATCTATCTGGAACTGCTTTTGGAATGTGAAAATCGGCAGCAGATGGTCGAATGCCATCACTCGGTCAGCACCAAAAACCAACTTGTGATACTTGAACAAATTGTAGCCGTGCTCATAGAGATTAACCTGCAACTCCTCGTCGAACGGATGTTGGGTCAGCATATTGTGATTTGAGAAGGCCACGATGTCATACCCGAATTTTGCATAACTCTCATAGACCTCAATCGGCCAATAGTCGCACTCATTCAGAAGGCTCTCGACCTTGGTGTGCGTATGGAAATTCGCACGCTTCCAGCCGTATGTACTATCCAATGCCGCATAGGGGTTGAATATATCGGGCCCTGCAAATGGCTTTGGCTCGGCAAAACGATATACGGGACTTACGCTTGTGATGACAACTGCCATAAGAGCGATAAGCAATAAGGCGGCAAAACTCTTTGATATCGAGCGATATATGCGTTTCAAAATAGACATTTACAACGATTTTTTATACAGAAACCTCTTTTTGTTACACTTCGTGCTACAAATATAACACTTTTGCACGGATTGACAAAAAGCACCGTTTCCGACAAAAAACATTATCGTCTATTGCCATATAACATAATAGACCGCTGCGATGTTTTACCGCAGCGGTCTATGTATCAACCATATAAACAATAAAGTCTATTCTCCCCTACTCGCTCTTTTTGACGGGGTCGCAGGTGAGTCCTACGCCGAGTTTTTTGAATATTTTGATATCGACCTCGCTCAACATCACCGTGCAGTGCATCTGGCAGCCCTGCAACTTCGGAAGTTGTGCCAATGCGTTTTTGCAATTCTCGTCGTGGTTCGAAAGCAGCGAAATCGCAACCAGCACCTCGTCGGTATGCAATCGTGGGTTGCGTCCGTGCAGATAATCGACCTTCGTCTTCTGTATTGGTGCTATCAACTCCTCGGGAATCATCTTCACCTCGTGAGGAATACCCGCCAGGTGTTTCGTCGCATTGAGCAGCAGTGCCGCACAAGGCCCAAGCAGCGAGCTCGAACGTGCCGTAATGATAGTGCCATCGTGCAGCTCTATTGCCGCAGCCTCGACACCCGCAAGTTCCTTACGCTCGCGTGCAGCAACCGTAGTACGGCGATACTCAGTAGTGAGTTTGGACTGTTTGAGCAGCAACGATATCTTATTGACCTCATTCTCGTTATCGCCCTTATCTGCCAACTTGCAGAGTGCGTAGTAGTATCGTCTGATTATCTCGTCGCGAGCCGCATTGCAGCACGCATCCTCATCGCTCATACAGAAGCCAATCATATTGACACCCATATCGGTTGGCGACTTATAGGGGCTCTCGCCATAGATACCCTCGAACAGAGCATTCAGCACAGGGAAAATCTCGATATCGCGGTTATAATTGACCGTAATTTTGCCGTAAGCCTCCAAATGGAACGGGTCAATCATATTGACGTCGTTAAGGTCGGCAGTCGCCGCCTCATACGCCACATTTACGGGATGTTTCAGTGGCAAGTTCCACACCGGGAAGGTCTCGAACTTGGCATAACCCGCCTTGACTCCCCTCTTATTCTCGTGGTAGAGTTGGCTCAAACACACCGCCATCTTACCGCTGCCGGGGCCCGGAGCCGTAACGATAACCAACGGGCGTGTAGTCTCGACATAGTCGTTGCGACCAAAACCCTCG
>JAZRCC010000033.1:0-3946 GCA_045635405.1 Alistipes sp. | reverse complement strand
AAATTCCTTAAACTCCCTAACCTCTCTTTTGCGGCGTATCTCCCTCCATCACCCCTACCTCAACTTCGAGGTAATCAGCGACATAAACTCCTCTCGGGTGCGGGGGTCGGAGAGGAAGATGCCCGTAAATGCCGAGGTGGTGGTTGCCGAGTCCTGTTTCTCGACGCCACGCATCTGCATACACATATGCGACGCTTCGATGACAACCGCCACGCCGAGCGGATTCAGAGCCTCCTGTATCGAGTCACGAATCTGCACCGTCAGTCGCTCCTGCACCTGCAATCGGCGAGCAAAGCACTCGA
Source organism: Alistipes sp. (assembly GCA_045635405.1). Taxonomy (GTDB): domain Bacteria; phylum Bacteroidota; class Bacteroidia; order Bacteroidales; family Rikenellaceae; genus Alistipes. The sequence goes on along the minus strand of JAZRCC010000033.1, from coordinate 3,644 downwards.
CAACGCGTGCAATCTTCGACAACCCTGTGATGGTGCCGTTCGGAATGTAGGCGACGTGTGCTTTACCGACAAACGGCAGCAGGTGGTGTTCGCATACCGAGAACAACTCGATATCCTTTACCAACACCATCTGGCTATACTCCTCCTTAAACATTGCCGACTGCAAAATCTCGATAGGGTTTTCGTTGTAGCCCTTGGTCATATATGCCCACGCACGAGCCACACGCTGCGGAGTTTTGAGCAACCCCTCACGCGAAGGGTCCTCGCCCAACAGTCGCAACACCTCGGCGTAGTGCCCCTTCAACTCCTCGATACGCTCATCGTTGTAGCAATCTTCGCGGACGTAGTTCTTTATCTCTTCCATTATTTTTGCTGTTTTTCTAAAAATTCTACAAGTTTTCGTACCGCACGACCTCTGTGCGAAATCTCACCCTTCGCTTCGAGCGACATATCGGCAAAGGTGCAGTCGTGCCCCTCGGGGATGAACAGCGGGTCGTAGCCGAAGCCCTTATTTCCGCTTGGCTGCTCGGTAATCTCGCCCTCGACACGCCCCTCGAAGAGGTGCTCCTCACCATCCAAAATCAGGGCTATAACCGTGCGGAAACGTGCCTTGCGGTCGCTCTTGCCCTCCATATTCGCCATCAGCAGGCGGTTGTTTGCCTCGAAGTCGTGACCATCCGTGGCGTAGCGTGCCGAACGCACCCCCGGCTCGCCACCGAGAGCATCGACCTCCAACCCCGTATCGCCGGCAAAGCAGTCGCACCCCAAGCGGTCGCTGACGTAGTGTGCCTTCTGGCGGGCATTACCCTCCAACGTGTCGGCGGTCTCTGGGATATCCTCCGTAATGCCACACTCGGCGAGGGTCTGCAAGTGGAACGCATCGCCCAAGAGTGCCTGTACCTCCTCGATTTTGTGGCGGTTGTTGGTTGCAAAAATCAATCGTCGTGCCATACGCATTATCGCTTTTCGTTCGCATCGCAATGTGCAAGGAGTCCATCCAGTCGCACATCGGCGGTGATTTTGTCGATTATGGTCTTTACCAGGTGGTCCATCTCGCTGCCCTCGGTGTAGTCGGCAGGGCAGACGTGGCTCACACGGTTGTCACGAATGAGCGAGTGCATCTCCCGACGCTTCGACTTGTCCTGCGGATTATAGACCGCAATCGAGTGTCCGCCGAAGTTTTTTACCAATCGCATACACGGGATGTCGGTCGTACCGTCGCCCACATATATCATTCGCGAAAATGGCACAGGGCGAGACTGCTCCTCCATATAGCGATTGACGAGCTGCGTGTCGTACACCGACTCGACACCCTTGTTGATTTTGAATATAAACTGCGTCTTGTTGGTGTAGTTCACCGCCACCGCAGGCCAATAGGCTATGTCATCTACGTTGTAGAGGAACGAGCAGGCGTAAATCTTCTGAAAGCGGTCGGCAATCGACGTGCCCTCGATAATCTCCTTCAAACCCGACGAGTTGATGTAGTGCAGAATCTTGAAACCACGCTCCTCGCCATAGCGGTTGATGCGGTCGAACCACTCCTCGACTCCGGCATAGAGCTTCACACTCTCGCCCGAACGCTGAAATGCCGAACGTCGCAACGAGATACCCTTCGCCTGGGCCTCGCGTATCATCAACGCCATATAGGTCAAAATCTGGTCTGCGTCTTGCTCCTCGGCAAGGCGGTTCGATTCGCTCCAAAACTCCTTGTTGCTGCGGCCGATGGCGGGGATGAAGTCGTACTCCTGCATATTGCCTGCTGCCAACGTACCGTCGAAGTCGTAAATCAGAGCGATAGTCAATGGGTTGTCACACTTTTGAGCCATATAAAAAATATCTTGCTAAATTACGCAAATATACGAATTTTTGTGGGTTTTTATAATATCTTTATAAAAAACTCTCGATTTTTTGCCAAGCGAGCCAATTTTTCACTATTTTTGTAGGGTGCTGGGATGGGGTTAGACGCCGCACTAGGGAGTTTAGGGAGTTTAAGGAATTTAAGGAGTATAGGGAGAGCGACCAAACCAAAAAAAGAGTATGGATTTCAAGCAAGTGATAGAGAAGCGTCGTAGTTGCCGTCGCTTTTTGGAAAATGTACCTTCACGCGAGGTTTTGCAACAGATTGTCGATGCGACGCTTACGGCTCCATCGTCCCGAAATATGCGTACCACACGCCTTGTGGTTGTTACCGACCGGGCCAAAATCAAGGCTCTCGCATCGCTGCGTGACTACGGCTCGGCATTTATGGAGGGTGCCACCGCAGCCATTGTCGTAGCGGCGGATGCCGAGGGTTGTGACCTCTGGCGCGAGAACTGCTCGATATCGGCTACCATATTGCAGTTGGCAGCCGTCGATGCGGGGTTGTCGTCGTGTTGGGTGCACGTCGATGGTCGCCCCCGACTGCGTGAGCAGCCCGAAGGCGAGATGGCGGTGGAGTATGTTCGCGAGGTGCTCGACCTACCCGCAGAGTGGCAGGTGGAGTGTATCATTGCCCTCGGATATACGGACTACACCCCAAAACCACTGCCCGAATTCGACAAGAGCAGTGTTGTTGTGTGGCAGGAGTAGCAGCGACTCCGCTGACGACTCGACTAACGGCTCCAACTGTCGTCACCACCACAGATGGTACCCAATACGTTGGCTGCCATCCCGATAAATACCAAAATTGCAAATAACATAGTTGCCTCCTCTCTTTTTTTAGCGGGGAGGCCTTTTTTTGACCACCCCGCCGCAAAAGTATGGGGGCTTTTTGACAACTTGTGTCATTGGGGTGATTTTTTTGCGGGTGACGCCGTGAAGGGAATTTAGGGAGTTTAAGGAATTTAAGGAGTTTAAGGAGAGCGACCAAAGCACCGCCGAGTTAAAGGTCAATTAAGGTCAAATAAGGTCAAATAAGGTTGGCGGCTATCGACCACGACCAAACACAGCCCACAGCAACCAAAAAAGCGAGGGATAAAAGCAAAAAAGAAAAAACTTTACCTGACTTTACTCGACCTTAAAAGACCTTACCTGACCTTTTCGGCGAAGCCGTTGCTGCAAAGCAGCAAAACCCTTTAATAAAACGTCCCTCGTGGAGCGAAGAGCAGATAGCCGAAGTTGAGCATCACATAGAGGTTGTTTGGGGTATTGACCCCATACTTTGTGAGCGAGAGCGACACCGGCCCGAGCATCGAGCGGTAGGTTATCGAGAGATCGGCGATATATTGCCAGCGGTCGGCACCATAGTCACGGCTGCGGCACATTGCGTAGAACGATGGTCGGATGTGGAGTCGTTCGTAAATCATAAAGTCGGGAACGATACCTGCTGCGACGTAGCGTGAGGCGTGGAAGTCGGGCATATATATCATCTGCGAGTGCATCACCGGAGCATATTGCGGCATCGTTACAGCGGCGGTGCGATGGTCGTAGAAGTCGGGGAAGTTGGAATATACGCCCTCGATGGAGTATCCCAACGAGAACCATCGACACGAGCGGATAGGGATGTGGTGCTCCCACTTTATGCGTGTGCCAAACCAGTCGCAGCGTGCCGAGAAGTGGTTGTGGTTGCCCGCAGCGTCGAATACGTTCCACTGCTCACGCCCTCCGACATATATCGCCGAGACATCGAGACGATAGCCCGAGAGTGGCGAGTAGTTGTCGTCGAG
>JAZRCC010000032.1:0-1554 GCA_045635405.1 Alistipes sp. | reverse complement strand
ATGGAGTCGGACAAGATTCAGCAGGTTATCGACCACATTATGAACTATATCACCCCTGCGGATTACGAGGCTGCAAAGAAGTATGTTGCTAATCCGGAGGCATACGATTTCCGCAAGATTTTGAATTGGTAATCGGTTGGTGCTTTTTACACAAAACCGCTCTCGGCAATCGCTGGGAGCGGTTTTTTGTTAGAGGGGTTAAGGGTGGTTAAGGGAGGTTAAGGGAGGTTAAGGGAGTTTAAGGAGTTTAAGGAAATTAAGGAGCCTTACCTAAATTCCCTAAATTCTCTAATAAAAAAGTACCGCCAACGAAAGCAATGCGAAAATTGCAAAGAGTTTCTTCATATTGAAGTCACCGATTTTGACAAGCACATACAAAAATTTGCCAATAAACGATTTATTTACACATTATTCTGCGTTTGGTTTGTTTGGCAACAAATCTTTTGCTACTTTTGCAATAATAAATAATTTTCGAAGCAATGGGAAACAAAATTAACGACCCTATCGCACGACTTTTGGGCTTGCGATACAAATCTCACCCTTGGCACGGCATCGAGGTGGGCGACAAAGCCCCAGAAGTGATTACGGCATTTATCGAAATGGTACCTACCGACACCGTAAAGTACGAGTTGGATAAGGTGAGCGGATATCTGAAAATCGACCGCCCACAGAAGTACTCGAACGTCATACCGGCACTCTACGGCTTCGTGCCACAGAGCTTCTGCGGCGAAAGCGTGGCTAAATATTGTATGCAGCAGAGCGGACGTACGGGCATCACCGGCGACGGCGACCCACTCGATATCTGCGTGCTGACCGAGCGTGATATTGCACACGGCGACATCATCGTCAATGTTCGCCCTATCGGTGGTTTCCGCATGTTGGATGGCACCGAGGCAGACGACAAAATCATCGCCGTACTGCGTCACGACGTAACATACAGCGGATACAACGATATCTCGGAGTTGCCAAAGGGCGTAATTAACCGTTTGAAGCACTACTTCCTTACCTACAAGGATATGCCCGACTCGGAGCCACAGAAGAAGAAGGTCGAGATTATCGAGACCTACGGCAAAGATGAGGCGTGCGAAATTATCCGTCGCTCGCTCGACGACTACAAGTGCCACTTCGACGGTTTGGACGAGATTTTGCGTCACGTCTAACCCGCTATATATCAAAAACATAGGCTGCCAACCTACGGGGTTAGCAGCCTATAATTTTTGGTACCCATCCGATTACCAAACCTCCGAAACCTCGTAGGCAGGAGGAGCAGCCATCTCATACTCGGGGCCCTCGATAACGTGGTCACAAGTGTATTTGCGACCCTTTGTATCGATTGCCACAACCTTAACTGCCGCCTTTGGATTTTTCAGCGTATAGGTGAACATATGGTGGCAAGGGGTACAGTAGTTGCGACGTGTGCTCGTGCCGACGTGACCACGACCAACAACACCCAAGTGGTAGCCGATTGCCCACCAATCTTTGCTCGATGTGAGCGATGGGTTCTCGTCGCCACGGAATGGCGAAGGCTTCATCTTCTTCATCTCGCCCGACAGT
>JAZRCC010000031.1:0-4626 GCA_045635405.1 Alistipes sp. | reverse complement strand
GGTGCTTGCGACCTCCCTGTGGTGGTACATTTACAACGCTGCCCTCCAAAATTTTCAGCAGTGCTTGCTGTACACCCTCGCCCGATACGTCGCGTGTGATGCTCGGATTGTCGCCTTTGCGAGCAATTTTGTCGATTTCATCTATAAAGATTATGCCCTTTTCGGTACGCTCCTTGTTGTAGTCGGCAGCCTGATAGAGGCGTGATAAGATACCCTCGACATCCTCGCCTACATATCCCGCTTGTGTCAGAGCCGTTGCATCGACAATCGCGAACGGAACATCGAGCAGACGAGCAATGGTGCGTGCAATAAGAGTCTTGCCCGTACCCGTAGGGCCGACCAAAATCATATTCGACTTGTCGAGCTCTACGCCATCCTCGCTATTTGCTGCACTGTTTTGCAGACGCTTGTAGTGGTTGTAAACCGCTACCGAGATGTAGCGTTTTGCACTATCCTGACCTACCACATAGCGGTCGAGAAACTCCTTGATTTCCGATGGTTTGTATAGAGATTTTGTCTCGGTTGCCGACTGCACAGGCTTCGTTGCGGTTTTGACTGCTGCCGTGCCGTGCAACGATTCGTAGCCCATATCTACGCAATGGTTGCATAGCAGGGCTTCGGGAATCATACCCTGAAACAGCATATCGACTTGGCTCTGCGGACGACCGCAAAAAGCACAACACCTCTCTTTTGATGTAGATTTTGTACCCTTCTGTTTCATCTGCTTATTTGCGTTTGCTCATTACCGAATCAATCAAACCATACGTGCGTGCCTCCTCTGCCGACAACCAATAGTCACGGTCGGCATCACGCTCTATCTCTTCGTAGCTCTTGCCCGAGTGGTGCGAGAGGATGTCGTACAACTCACGCTTGGTACGCATAATTTCGCGAGCTGTAATCTCGATATCCGAAGCCTGACCCTGCACGCCACCGAGTGGTTGGTGAATCATCACTCGCGAGTGGGGTAGAGCTGCACGCTTGCCTGCTGCACCGGCTGTGAGCAGAACGGCACCCATCGAAGCGGCCATACCCGTACAGATTGTGGCAACGTCGCAATTTATCAACTGCATAGTGTCGTATATGCCCAAACCTGCCGATACGCTACCACCCGGCGAGTTGATATAGAGTTGGATATCCTTGTTCGGGTCGGTTGACTCCAAAAAGAGCAACTGTGCCTGAATGATATTTGCTACGTCGTCCGTGATTGGGGCACCCAGAAAGAGTACACGATCCATCATCAGACGGCTGAATACATCGAGTTGTGTGACGTTCAATTGTCGCTCTTCCAAAATCATCGGATTGATATATGCGGCAGATGTTCGATAGTCGTTGAGTGTTGTTGAGGCGATGCCATAGTGCTTGGTAGCAAATTTTTCGAATTCAGACATATTGAAACGGTATTTGTGGTTGAACAAAATGTGGTAATTTAGTCAGAAAAGACTCTGCAAGTTTGGTGCAAAACCAACTTGCAGAGCCTTAACGGTAGATTGAAATATCTTTTTTACAAAGAACGAGCCAACTCTGCAAACGCATCAGCTGTGATAGCCTTCTCGGTTACCTTTACAGCACCGCGTACCCACTCTACTACCTTCTGCTCATAGAGCTTCTCGTAGATGTGCTGCTTCTGCTCTTTATTGTCGAGGATGGTCTTTGCAAAGTTTTCGAGCATATCGTCTGGCGTGTTTGCCATACCGTACTGCATAAACTGCATTGCTGCCAAATCTTTTGCCTCGGCCTTTGCCTCCTCCTCCGATACGGTCAACTTCTCGGCTGTGATAATCTGACGCTGGATGTAGTTCCAAGTGTACATCTTCAAGAATGCGTCGAAGTCCTTCTCGATATCCTCCATCGAGAACTTACCCTCGTTGATAGTGTAGAGCCAGCGTTTGAGGAACTCAACAGGCATCTGCAAAGCGGCCTTCTCCAACATAAAGTTGCGAACGGTGCCTGCAAACAAGTAGTCGCACTCGCGTACGGTCTCCTTCTCGATTTGTGCATCAACATAAGCATCCAACTGCTCGGCCGATGTAACCTCGCCGTTAGGGAATGCCATCTTGAAGAACTCCTCGTTGATTTCAGGGTTAGCAAATTGGCGAATCTGGGTAATCTCCAACGAGAACTCTGGGTTGATACCCTCCAACTCGTTCTCCTTAACGTGCAACATTGCAGCACGCTGCGAAGGCTGTGCATACATCTCGTTGATGTTGATAGTGGTCTTGTAACCAACCTTCTTGCCAATCCAAGGCTTACGCTGCTCGTCGGTCATCGAGATAAGACCAACGTATGCATCCTCAACACGCAAATCGCCATTGTCGAGTGTAACGGTCAAAGCCTCATCCTTCTTCACCTTGTCAACCTCTACCAAGCGACCGAAACGACGGAGGTAGTTGTCCAACCACGCAGCGTGCATCTTCTTGTCAATCTTGATTTTGTTGTATGTGAGCTTATCTTTTGCGGTGAGTTTAACATCATACTTTGGAGCCTCGGCAAACTCGAAAATAAACTCGTGCGAAGTTGCATTGTCAAAATCGAAAGCACCCTGCTCCTCGGCTGGAATTACATCGCCAAGATAGTCGATTTTGTTCTCTTGCAGATATTCGAAAGTCTTGTGCGAAGCCAACTGATAAGCCTGCTCTGCAACAACACCTTTGCCATAGAGCTTCTTGATGATGCCCATTGGTACCATACCCGGACGATAGCCAGGGATGTTTGCCTTACGCTTGTAGTCACGCAGCACCTTCTCAACCTCTGCTGCATAATCTTTTTCATCTACAACTACTTTGAGGAGCGATATGCCAAGCTCCTTCTCAACACGTGTAATTTCCATAATTTTTTCTGTATAATTTAATTTATCTCTTTGCAGTTCAACGTGCGTTAAGTCTCATAGTACATAAAACGCGTGGCAAAGATAGTAAAATTTTCCGTTTTACTAATAATTTATCCTTTAATATTTGTATCTTTGTGGCAATATGAGAGCAATAATATCGGTTATGGCGATAATTGCACTGCTTGCATCGTGTGGCAATAGTGCGAAAAAGTCCCAAAAAGATACTCCGAAGAGAGCATTAAAATACTATGGCTACGATGTGGTAAATCGATACCCACACCAAACCGACGCCTATACGCAGGGCTTGCAGTTTGCCGACGGCATTTTGTGGGAGGGAACGGGTCAGTATGGCGAATCGCGTCTGCAATGCATTGACTTGGCAAGTGGTCGGGTTTCTGTCGTAGCACGCCTTCCGAAGGAGCATTTTGGCGAGGGTATCACGCTGCTCAACGATAAGATTTACCAACTTACGTGGCAGAGTGGCGTAATGCACATCTACGACCGTCGGAGCCTTAAAAAGGTCGCTACGCATAACTATCGAGGCGAGGGCTGGGGTCTGACGACCGATGGCGAGTCGTTGTATATGTCGGATGGTACGTCGGATATTCGAGTGCTGGATAGTGCGACGCTCAAAGTCAAACGGAGACTGAATGTTACGCTCAATGGCGAGTCGTTGCCCTATCTCAACGAGTTGGAGTGGATTGATGGCCGTATATGGGCAAATGTCTATACCTATGACCAGATAGCAATCATAAACCCCGAGGATGGAGTCGTCGAGGGCATAGTCGATTTGCGTGGTCTGCTGGACGATTCGCTCCGTACGGATGAAACGGATGTGCTGAACGGTATTGCATACGATGCCGAGCAGAGGCGTATCTTCGTTACGGGCAAGAATTGGAGCCATATTTTTGAGATAAAATTGTATGAACTTTAACTAAATATAAAACGGTTTGCGATATGACACCTATTGAATTTCGTCGTCATCTTCACACATATCCCGAGCTCTCGTTTGAGGAGCATCAAACGGCAGCCTTTATTGAGCAGGCTCTCTCGGCAGAGGGTATTGCTCATCGTCGGGTAGCCACGACGGGGGTCTTGGCGTATATCGATGGCGAACGGAAGTCCAATCGTGCGATACTCCTGCGTGCTGATATCGATGCACTGCCTGTTTGTGAGGCTACGCAGGTCGATTTCGCTTCGAAACGTAGTGGGGTGATGCACGCTTGCGGTCACGATATGCACGCAGCAGTGCTGTTTGGTGTATTGCAGCAGCTGAATCGCAATCGCGACTTCGAGGGTCGAATTTTTGCGATTTTCCAGCCGGGCGAGGAGTGCAATCCGGGAGGAGCCTCTCTGGTCTTGAAGGAGCAACCTTTCGAGGGATACGATATTCGTGCCGTTGTGGGCGAACACGTAGATAGCACTTTGGAGGTTGGCACTATCGGTATAAAGGCGGGTAAGTTTATGGCATCGAGTGACGAGTTGCGATTTTGGGTGCGAGGCAAGGGCGGTCACGCCGCCTTGCGTCAAAAGGTTTGCGACACGATAACCGCTGCTGCCACATTGGTGGTAAATCTTAATGGTCTAAATAGCGCAGATTTGGTGCTGTCGATAGGCCGCATTATTGGCGAAGGTGCTACCAATGTTATCCCCGATTGCATAGCAATGGAGGGTACGATGCGAACATTCGATGAGGAGGTGCGTTGCCAAACCAAAGAGCAGATAGTCGAGATTGCCCGCACGATTGATGAGCGTTTCTCGACAACGACAGAGGTCGATATCAACCACGGCTATCCGTC
>JAZRCC010000030.1:0-4072 GCA_045635405.1 Alistipes sp. | reverse complement strand
GCCAACAAATGGGAGCGATCCAACGAGAGTCGGTCGCACAGAAGCAGACGAGCGATAGACTCTGCCTCCCTTGCATCGTACGTGTCAGCAAGTTGCTCAACGATATAACGCACTATTTGGCGACGAGTTGCCATCCGCTATCTCTATTTTTGAAGTGTAAGATCCGCCAATGCTATCGCCATAGCCGCCTCAACGACAACCCCTGCACGCAAAGCGATACAAGCATCGTGGCGACCTTTGGCTCTCAACGGCTCGATTTGATGGTGTCCGAAGTGGTAGGTCTGTTGCTCGCAGGCTATCGTAGGCGTAGGTTTTATGGCAACACGCACCACAATATCGTTTCCGTTGGCAATACCACCATTTATTCCGCCCTCATTATTTGTACGAGTTCTGCCATCGGCATCCACTATCGCATCGTTGCGTGCAGAGCCTCGCAAAGCCACGCCCGCAAAGCCACTACCGAACTCAACGCCTTTGACTGCCGGTATGGCAAACAAGATATGGGCTGCGACGCTCTCGACCGAGTCGAACATCGGCTCGCCTACGCCACACTCAACGCCCGATATACGGCACTCAATAATGCCTCCGACCGAGTCGCCATCGTGCATAGCCGACTCGATGACATCGTCGAATTTGGCACTATCACGCTCGCCACCTATCTCTATAATAGAGGTCGCAAAGTGCACATCGTTGCCCAAAATACGTTTAGCAACAACACCTGCTGCCACCATAGGCAGGGTCATTCGTCCCGAAAAAGGTCCTCCGCCACGCAAGTCGAACTCCTCGCCATACTTGCGGCGTGCCACCAAATCGACGTGCGAAGGGCGTGGCTGATAGCGAAACTGCTCGTAATCTGCCGAACGTGTATTCTCGTTATAAAAGGCAATCTCCAACAACGACCCATCGGTGATGCCACCCTTTACGCCCGACAAAATGCGCGGTACATCGCCCTCTCGGCGAGGTGTTGTACCACGTCGTCCACTTCGACGACGCTCCAAATCGGCAGCAAAATCGGCCTCCGCCACCTCGATATTGGCAGGAACGCCCTCGATTCGCACCCCCAACGACGGAGCGTGCGAAGCACCATATATCTCGATATGGAATCTCTCTCCAAAACCGTTTGTCATAGACTACTCAACTCTGATTTTATCCAACACCTCGAAGAAGTCTGGGTAACTTTTAGCAATACACTCGGCATTGCATACGATAATAGGCTCATCAGCTCGCAATGCCGACAATGCCAACGACATAGCCATACGATGGTCGCCATACGTCTCGACCTTCGTACCACCGCAAATCTGTCCGCCACGGATACGCATCATATTGCCATCCAATTCGACATCGATACCCAACTTGGCATACTCCGTGCGTATCGCCTCGGCTCGGTTACTCTCTTTATGCTCCAAGCGGTGCGTTCCGTAGATAATGCTCTCGCCCTCGCACGCCGCAGCCAATGCCGCCAATGCAGGGAATAGGTCGGGAGAGTTGGTCGCATCAAACTCAAAAGCCCGCAAAGGACGCTGACGCACCGTAACGCTCTCGTCATCGCTTACGACCTCGGCACCGGCACGCACCAATGCGGTAGTGATTGCAACATCGGCCTGTCGCGACAACATCGATATATTCTTGACCGTAACCTCGCCCGCAATAGCACCGGCAACCATCAGTGATGCAGCACCACTCCAATCGCCCTCAATCGAGATATCGACCGCTTGGTATCGTTGTGAGCCACGCACGAAAAACTCCTCGTAATTATTGTGCTCTATCTCCACGCCAAACAGCTCTGCCGTGGCGATAGTCATATCCAAATATGGTCGCGAGGTGGCTGCACTTACACGAATTACCGTATCGCCCACCTTGCAAGGCAGAGCCATCAACAGACCCGTAATAAATTGTGACGATACCGAGCCATCGACCTCGACATAGTCGCCACGCATAGTGCCACAAACCTCGATAGGCAGATAGCCTCCGCCATCACGAACAGCGACACCCAAGCTCCTCAACGGCTCTATCATCATTGTCATCGGACGATGCAGCAGTGTTCCCTGCCCCTCGATTGTAATCGGCTTGCCACACAGAGCCGCAATCGGCGTAAACAGGCGTGTAGCCAACCCCGATTCGCCAACGCACAGCCTCTCCGTAACGGGCCTTAATCCGCCATCGATAGTTACAATATTGGCAGCCGTTCGCTCGACCTTTGCACCGAGGGTCTCGATGCACGATATTGCCGAAAGAGTGTCGTCGCAGAAATCTATGTTGCGTAGCACGCTTCGCCCCTCCGCCAATAGTGCAGCAGCCAAAGCTCGCTGTGCGTAACTCTTCGATGATGGGGGTATCACGCAACCCGACACACGACCTCGACAGACGACTCTATCCATAACTCTATGTAACTGTGTAAATTATACTACTCCTCCGCAGGTTGTTCGGCAGCAGGTTTGCTTGCCAATTCGAAGCGGTGATTGCGTTTCAACTCAAAGTTGTTGCCGAGATATACACGTCGCACCATCTCATCGGCAGCCAACTCCTCGGCCGTACCCGTTTTGAGAATCTTACCCTCGTACAAAAGGTATGTGCGGTCGGTAATAGCCAACGTCTCATCGACATTGTGGTCGGTGATAATCACGCCGATGTTTTTCTGCTTCAATGTTGCGACAATGCTCTGAATATCCTCGACCGCAATAGGGTCCACGCCCGCGAATGGCTCGTCGAGCAGAATAAACGAAGGGTTGATGGCAATAGCTCGGGCAATCTCGGTTCGACGACGCTCGCCACCCGACAACTGATTACCGTAGCTTTTGCGGACTTTTTGCAGACGGAACTCCTCGATAAGCGACTCCAAGCGGTCACGCTGGTACTCCTTCGTGTAGTTGGTCATCTCCAACACCGCACGAATATTATCCTCGACACTCAAACGGCGAAAAACCGATGCCTCCTGTGCAAGATAGCTCACGCCGAGTTGTGCTCGCTTATAGACCGGAAGGTTTGTAAGTTCGTTCACCGCACCATCGTCGTGCTCCAAAAATATACGGCCATTATTGGGTTTGATAAGTCCCACAATCATATAAAACGAGGTGGTTTTACCGGCTCCGTTTGGGCCGAGCAAACCGACAATTTCGCCCTGACGAACATCTATCGACACGTGGTTAACAACCGTTCTGGACTTGTACTTTTTAACAAGGTCTGTGGTATAAAGTCGCATATCGCACTAAAAAAATTTTTACAAAGTTATGGAATTTTCACAAATTTTCACTATCTTTGAGTAAGTTTTTACCTACATACAACCATTTTATAGCGTAAAAATAATGACACACAGTCTGACAGACAGAGAGTTAATACACCAAAAACTGAAAGAGTACTTCGGATTCTCCTCGTTCAAAGGGAATCAGGAGGCCGTCATTCTTAACCTGCTTGCCGGTCGCGATACATTCGTTTTGATGCCTACGGGAGGCGGAAAATCGTTGTGTTATCAGCTCCCCGCTTTGGTTATGGATGGTGTGGCTATCATCATATCACCACTCATCGCTCTGATGAAAAATCAGGTCGATGCAATGCGAACATTCTCCGACAATCCAGGCATAGCACACTTTCTGAACTCTTCGCTCAATAAGAATGCCGTACAGCAAGTTCGCGACGATGTGCTTGCAGGCAAGACCAAACTGCTATATTTTGCTCCCGAATCGCTTACGAAAGAGGATAATATCTCGTTCCTCCGCAAGATAAAGATTTCGTTCTACGCCATCGACGAGGCACACTGTATCTCGGAGTGGGGTCACGACTTCCGCCCCGAGTATAGACGTATCCGCCCTATCATAAATGATATAGGTACGGCACCGCTGATTACGCTTACAGCAACCGCCACACCAAAGGTGCAGTTGGATATACAGAAAAACCTCGGTATGAACAACGCCACGGTATTCAAATCGTCGTTCAACCGACCAAATCTCTTCTACGAGCTACGTCCGAAAAACGATGCCGACCGCGAAATCATAAAGTTCATCAAGCAAAACCCCAACAAGAGCGGTATCATCTACTGTTTGAGCCGCAAAAAGGTAGAGGAGCTTGCCGAGTTGCT
>JAZRCC010000029.1:0-4717 GCA_045635405.1 Alistipes sp. | reverse complement strand
AGGTTGAGCCGATGGTGGAACTCAAATCGTGGAGCGACCTCGACAACGTAACCGACACCGATTGGGTCTGTCTCAATTTCGAGGCGATAAAGGAGTCGGAGCCGACCGAAATCGACAACCGAGCCATTGGCGAATCGCTCTGGGAGGAGCAGCACAGCCTCGCCCTACTGCAAGCGAAACGCCGCCTGGACCGCTCCCGGTTTGAGTGTCTGTATCAGGGTCGCCCCACCTCTCGTGAGGGACTGCTCTACGGCGACGGCTTCCTGACCTACGCTACCCTACCCAAAGACATTGTCCGCTATGGCAACTACACCGACACAGCCGATATGGGCAACGACTACCTCTGCTCGCTCTGCTATGCGGTCGATACCGACGGCATAATATACATAACCGATGCCGTCTATACCTCCGAGCCAATGGAGATTACCGAACGGTTGGTCAGCGATATGCTCAACCGCTCCCAAACCCGTGTGGCAACCATCGAGAGCAACAATGGCGGTCGAGGTTTTGCCCGCACAATACAACAACTCGCACCAAAAGTCCGCATCGAGTGGTTTCACCAATCGTCCAACAAGGAGGCTCGAATACTATCGAATGCCGCCACCGTTGTCCACCTCATCCGTATGCCGTACGGCTGGGAGGAGCGTTGGCCTCAACTCTACAACGATTTGGCATCGTACCGCCGTTTGTACTCCTCGAACCGCCACCACGATGCAGCCGATGTCGTCACGGGAATTGTCGAACACGAGGTCTTTGGAGGTGTTTCACGAATAAAGTTTTTCAGATAAATCACTGCGGAATGATTATTGCAACACCATATATCACAAACCATAAAACGCAAGTAGTATGAGACAAAAAGTTACCGTAAGTTGTCGTACCAAAGAGAAGGCGACAACCATTACCCCACCGCTCGGCGAACAAAATCCAAAGGAGTTGCTGCTCTGTTCGGCGGCACAGTGTGCTATGCTGACGCTGCGTTCGATTATCGAGAAGGAACGCATCACGCCGAAGCATATCGATGTGGAGATTTGTGGCGATTTGGACACCCCGACCGTAACGGGACAGAGCCAATTCACGAAGTTTTACGTCACCTACCGCATCGAGTGCAACACCATCGACGAGCAGGATAAAATCGGACGTGCCGTTCGCCTTACGAACGACAAATATTGCGGTCTGATACAGATGTTGCGACGCATAGCACCTCTATCGCACGAGGTGTCGATACTCTCGGTCGAGGCCGTGATGGCTTAATGTAAAGAGGTTGCTTTGTCGGCAACCTCTTATCGTTTCTACACCTCTTCAAATTTTGACGAATGGCGAAACGCCGATGGCGATATGCCGACTCTGCGACGAAACTGCGTGGCGAAATATTCGGGGCTGTCAAATCGCAATATGTAGGCAATCTCCTTTACCGAGAGCATCGTCGAACGCAACAACTGTCGAGCCCGATAGATTCGCAAATTGATAAGGTATTGCGATGGCGACTGACCCGTATAGAGTTTGAAGGCGTGGCGGAATGTCGAGTAACTGACATTTAGTTGTCGGGCAATTTCGGGCATAGTTATATCGCTCTCTACGGCACTCTGCATA
The DNA here is from genome assembly GCA_045635405.1 of Alistipes sp. GTDB lineage: Bacteria > Bacteroidota > Bacteroidia > Bacteroidales > Rikenellaceae > Alistipes. The sequence goes on along the minus strand of JAZRCC010000029.1, from coordinate 3,127 downwards.
GCCACTCGGCTGCGTTCCACCATTTGCGAAGCGACACTCTCTGTTCTCAAATGGTTCTGTTGCTCGGTCATAAACATCAGTCCGAGAATATGGTTTACGACTCCTGCCAAAAGTTGCTGGAAATAGGGTTGCTGACGCTTCGCAATATCGATAGCCTCGCGATACAACGATGTGATTGTCGGATTGACACCGACGTGATATAGCGGAGCATCAACGGCAAAAAAGCCCTCTGCAACACGGTGATCGATATTTGCACCACGAAAGCCTATCCAATACTCACTCCAACCCGTCGTCTCGTCGGGGTGATAGGTGTGCCACTCATCGGGAAACAACAGAAACATATCGCCACGCACGATGCGGTGTGTGCCACCACTTTGTGTCGTTAAAACGCCCTCACCCTCAACAATATACAACAACTGATATTCGTGCAACGTACGCCCTTTTGCTGGCGAAAACACATACTCACGGTCGTGATTTGACGGAGGGTAACTATCGCCCGGATTTACCTTCTGAAACCCCACCGAACAGACCGTCAGTCCCCATCGCTCGTCGAGTTGATTTTCGGCTATATACTTTATTGGCTCCACAATTCACTACGTTTTCGCACCACAAGTTTAGCCATTTTGTGCGATACGGCAAACTTTTGGGACAAATAATTAAGTCATTTAGCCAAAAAATTAAGATTAAGCCCATTTTTTAATTGTAAATTTGTAAAAACAATTAACTGCAAAAGCGTTATCAATATGAAAATTAGCAACTATCTGTCAATAGATTTGGGTGCAACAAGCGGCCGTTCAATCATTGCCACTTTTGATGGGGTGCGTATCACAATGAGAGAGCTAACCCGATTTGACAACCCTATGTTGCCAATCGGCGAGCATATCTTTTGGAACCTTCCAGGCCTCTACAACGAGGTATTGAAAGCCATTCGTCTGACCGTTACGGAGGGTATCGAAATCGAGAGTATCGGCATCGACACCTGGGGCTGCGATGTTGCGATGTTTGCCAAAGATGGAGCACTGCTCGGATTGCCATACTGCTACCGCGACCACCAAACAGATGGTGCTATGGAGAGGCTCTTCGAGCGTATTCCGTCGAAAGAGGTATATGAGCATAGCGGTATTCAATTTATGCCGTTCAACACCATCTTCCAGCTCGATGCGATGAAGCGTCGCCAAGTCGAGGCTCTCGAATGTGCCGACAAGGTACTCTTTATACCCGATGCATTGGCATATATGCTTACGGGGCGAGCTGTTTGTGAATACACAGTGGCATCGACTTCGCAACTCACAAACCCTCGCAATGAGGAGATTGACCCCATACTGCTCGACGCAATATCGCTACATCGCAACCAATTTGGCAAGATGGTGCAACCCGCAACCATTGTCGGCACACTCCGCGAGGAGGTGCAGCGTTACACGGGTGCCGACGCAATAAAGGTTGTTGCCGTGGCAGGTCACGACACCGCATCGGCAGTGATTGCCGTACCATCGTTAGCAGAGCACTTTGCATATTTGAGTTGCGGAACGTGGTCGCTGATGGGTATCGAATCGAGCGAGCCTATCATCAATGCCGAGAGTTACGCAAAGAACTTCACCAACGAGGGCGGTATCGACCATACGACCCGCTTTTTGAAGAATATCTGCGGTTTGTGGCTCTTTGAGCGTTGCCGCAAGGAGTTCGATGCAGCACCAACATCGGTAGCGGAGTTGGCGGCTTTGTGCGAGCAGAGCGATTGCGAGGCGTTGATTAACCCCGACGCTCCGATATTTGCAAACCCCGATTCGATGACCGCCGCCATTCAACAATATTGCAACGCAACCAAGCAGCAAGCTCCAGTTACGCCTGCCGACTACTGTCGCTGCATATTCCGTTCGCTGGCCCTCCGCTACAAGCAGATTATCGGTTGGTTGGAGGAGCTGTCACACATCCCTATCGAGGTGTTAAACGTCATTGGCGGAGGCTCACAAAATCGATACCTTATGCAATTTACCGCCAATGCCATCAACCGCACCGTAATCTGCGGACCTACCGAGTGTACGGCATTGGGCAATGCGTTGGTGCAGATGCGCGCCGAGGGCAGAGTAGGTGACTTGGCAGCAATGCGACAGATTGCAGCCGCTTCGGTAGAGTTGAAAGAGTATCAACCTGCCGATGTGGCCGAGTGGGAGGCTCTCTACGACAGATTTATCGAAATAGAAGAACTCGAAAAAATTTCAAATCTATAAAACCTTAAAACTATGAAAGAGCAGAAGATTTTACAGGCATACGAGATTGCAAAAGAGCAGTATGCTGCAATGGGTATCGACACCGAGAAGGTGCTTGACACACTCTCGAAAATTCAACTCTCGCTGCACTGCTGGCAGGCCGATGATGTTAGTGGTTTCGAGTTGTCGGGCGAGTTGTCGGGTGGTATTCAATCGACAGGTAACTATCCTGGCAAGGCACGCAATATCGACGAGTTGAGAGCCGATATCGAGAAGGCCGTATCGTTGATTCCGGGCAAGCACCGTCTTAATCTCCACGAGATTTATGGCGAGTTCGGCGGCAAGAAGGTCGATCGTGACGAGGTGGGCATCGAACACTTCGAAGGGTGGATGCAGTGGAGTCAGGCTACGGGTATGAAGCTGGACTTCAACTCGACCTCGTTCTCGCACCCAAAGTCGGAGGATTTGACACTTTCGAGCCCAAAGGAGGATATCCGCAAATTCTGGGTTGAGCACACACGTCGTTGCCGTGCGATTGCCGACGAGATGGGTCGTCGTCAGGGCGATGCGTCGATTATGAATATCTGGGTACACGATGGTAGCAAGGACACAACCGTAAACCGTTTGGCATATCGCGAAAATCTGAAACGCACGTTGGACGAAATCTTCGCTACGGAGTATGCCCACGTTAAGGATTGCCTCGAATCGAAGGTGTTCGGTATCGGTTTGGAGAGCTATACAGCAGGCTCAAACGACTTCTATATCGGCTATGCCGCCAAGCACAACAAGATTGTTACGCTCGATTCGGGACACTTCCACCCAACCGAGTCTGTTGCCGACAAGATTTCGTCGTTGCTGCTGTTCGTTCCCGAAATTATGCTACACGTTACGCGTGCCGTACGTTGGGATTCGGACCACGT